>JAXHTF010000270.1 GCA_034211275.1 Acidobacteriota bacterium | reverse complement strand
GGGCTAAGTTGGTGTTCTGGTTGCAGATTTGTGTGCCCCGAGACCCCCAGAAGTGAACAAGTAGAGTCTGAGGAGACAGACCGCTGGGCAAAGTCGCTGGTTTAGGCGACGACGGTGTGTGTGTGGGGGGAGGCTTCGTCGTTTCCAACTGAATGCCGTCACACCACCCCCCACCGCTCCCCCGCCCTCCTCACCCGCTCCGCCAACTCCCCCAACTCCCGCTCCCTCCGCCCGCCCACCAACCCCGCCGTCTCCTCCACAAAACGCTCCAGCTGCCCCAGGTCCCGCGCCATTGCTTCCATCTCCCCCATCACCACACCCCCGGCCTCTGATCCTCTATCTCCGGATCGTCTTTGGGCAGGGCTTCCCGCGCGTAGCCTTCGAGGGTTTTGGCGAAGGTGCGGAGGGATTAGGCCTCGGGGGCTAGGGGCTAGAGAGTGGTTTGGAGGAAGTTGAGGAAGTGATGCCGGGTGGGGAGGGGATGATCCAAGGGCGGCGGGTCGGGGAGATGGTGCTCTCGGAGGATTTGCAGGCGAGCGCCGGGGGGGGGAGTGCTTCCTGGGCGAAGATGGGCTTGGAGAGCCTTGGGGGAAGGCGCTTAGGGGCGGCCGTCCGGATCGATCTCTACTCCTCCCTCTACAACATCAGGTTGCGTCGGCACATCAAGGCTGCCCGCAACTCTGGCTTCAAGGGATTTGCTGAGCCTCCCATCCGGATCAATCTCCACCCCACCTGCCCAAGCAGCCAGCGGAGCTCCCGAGAAGGGCAGAATCAGGGCCGAGAGTGCGAGTCCGCGCATAGCGCCTCCTAGAACAGAAGTCGAGGCTCGGCGTCAGTGCCGGTCTCGCTTCTGCGTGGGATCTACGCTACGCCGTGGGGTAGAGAGGGCCAAATGCGAGGGGCCAGATCTGAGGGGGAGGGGCCAGATCTGAGGGGACTGAGAAGCTGGGGCTTAGTCCTCTAGATCCTCAATCAACGCCTCCATCTCCGCAATCTCCTTCTTCTGCGTTTCGATAATGCCATCCGCCAGCTCGCGCACGCGGGGGTCGGAGATGTGGGCTCGTTCGCTGGTGAGGATGGCGATGGAGTGGTGGGGGATCATGGCTTTCATCCAGGAGACGTCGTCGACGGTCTCCTGACTGCGGACCAGCCAGAGGGCACCGCAGAAGACGAGGACGCTGGCGACATAGATGGCCAGGTTGGCCTTGCGGTTGGTGTACATGTTGAGCATGAACGTCAGCATGATCACCGCCATGGCGGCGCCCATGACGAAGGCCATGTAGAAGCGGGTCTCGCTGAAGAAGACGTGGCTCATCTCGTAGGTGTTGAGGTACATCAAGAAGAGCATGGCGGCGGTGGAGGTGGCGATCATCACGCCGAATTTTGTGTACTGTTTCATGAAAATCCTTCCTACATTCTCGGGGGGACTGGACAGGAGGGAGCGGCAAGTGCCTGAAAAATAGAGGGTTGACGCTCCTTCGGAATCTTCTCTCTCTAATGAGGATGCAATCTCGATTCCAGGGTGCGCGGGGAGCGAGGAGTTAGCCGCGGCGCAGCGCCTGCGCCGGCTCAATCGACGCCGCCCGCCGCGCCGACAGGTAGGTGGCGAGGGCCAGGGTGGCGGTGGGGACCACGGGGCCGCGGGGCCGTACGTTGGCGGCGGTGGCGGCGCGGACGCCGGGGAGGGCAGCGAGGCGGTCGAGGAGGCGGTCGAGGCGTTGGTCGAAGCTGGAGGCTGGAGCTCCGCTCTCCGTTACGCCGGCCTGAGGCGAGCTAGTCCGCGATGAATCCGGCTGGGACGATCCGGTCTGGGACAGCTGCACCGAGAGCATCAGCAGGGGCCGGGTCTCGAAGCCCGGGGCAGCGTAGCGGATCAGCTGGAAGCCGCGCACCATCATGCCGGTGCCGGCGAGGAGGAGGGTGGCGAGGGCGACCTGAGCGATGACCAGGCTGCGGGTGCCGAGGCGGCGGCTGCCGGTGTTGGTGGCGGCGCCCTCCTTCATCGCCTCCGCGAGATTCCAGCGGCCGGTTTGGAGCGCCGGCGCCAGGCCCACCAGCAGGCCGGCGGCGAGGGTCACCGCGAAGGTGTAGAGCACCACCCGCGGCTCCAGCGCCGGTTGCCAGAAGGATGGCAGCAGGGGGGCGACGCGGGCACCCACGGCGCGGATGGCCAGAACGCCGAGGGCCGTGCCGAGGAGGCCGCCGGCGAGGGCCAGGAGCAGACTTTCCGCCAGCGGCTGACGGGCCACCTGCCTCGATGGTATCTCCGGGCTTGACGCCCTGGCAGCGATTCTATGGGAGAGGTTTCAGGTGATCTCTCGACAGGTCGCTGCGGTCATTGCACTGGTAGCCGGAAGCGCCGGGGGTCTGCAGTGAAAAGTCTTTGGCTCGATGCTCCGCCTGAGCGTGGAAGTGGATATTGCACAGATTCATTTGCGTCGACCCGGGTGGCTACTCGAGCACGGAGATGTTCTTCTTCCGGCACAGGTCCTTGAGGATCTGCGGCCAGACGGTGACGCTCACCTCGCCCAGGTGGGCCTTCTGCAGCAGCAGCATGTAGAGCCGGCTCTGGCCGATGCCGCCGCCGATGGAGAGGGGCACTTCACCGTTGGTCACCGCCTTGTGGTAGGGCAGCTCTAAGAAGTCCAGCTGACCGGTGATCTCGAGCTGCTGGCGCAGGGTGTCAGCGTCGACGCGGATGCCCATGGACGAGAGCTCGTGGCGCCGTTGGGTGAGGGGATTCCACACCAGGATGTCACCATTCAATCCGTGCATGGGGCGGCCGCCGGCGGAGCGGGTCTCGGTGACCCAATCGTCGTAGTCCGGGGCTCGCAGCTCGTGGGGATAGCCGTCCGCCAGGGTCCAGCCGATGCCGTAGATGAAGATCGCCGGGTGCTCCTGGAGGATCGCCGTCTCGCGCTGCTTGCGCGGCAGATTGGGAAAGCGCTCGAGGATCTCTTCGGCGTGCAGGAAGGTGAGCTCCTGCGGTAGCGGCGGCATTCCGTTGTCGGCGAGCTGGGGGAAGAGCTCGCGGACCCGGGCTTCGGCGCCGGTGATCACCTTCCACAGTTTGCGGACCACCTCGGTGAGAAAGTCCAGGGTGCGCTGGTCCTCCGACATGGCCAGCTCCCAATCCCATTGGTCGACGTAGGCGCTGTGGTCGTGGTCCAGGAAGTAATCCTTGCGCACAGCGTGCATGTCCGTGTAGAGGCCTTCTCCGACCTCCAGCCCGAACTGCTTCAGCGCCAGCCGCTTCCACTTGGTCGCCGCCTGCACCACCTGAGCGTCGATGGTGTGGACGCCGTCGTTCTTGATGTGGAACTCCACCGGCGTGCGCGAGCCGTCGCGGTCGAGGAAGTCGTTGACCCCGCTTTGGGAGTCGACGATGAGCGGCACCGTTACGCGCATCAGGTTGAGCTCCCGGGCCAGTCCCTGCTCGACGTGCTCCTTGACGGCAGTGATGGCGAGCTGGGTCTCCTTGGGGGTCAGGACGGAGCGGTAATTCGCTGGCAGGACCTTCTCCAGCTCGGTGTAATCACCGATGCCCGGGCCTGCCAGGTCGGCTTTCTTGTCGTGGTTGACGGTCATTGAAATCCCTCCTTGCCGCCAGCGGACGGCGTTGCATGGGATGGAAGAACGGGCCTGAGGTGATTGGGAAACACCAACCCCTGACGATAGCCTCTCAGGCCTCAGGAGCCGGCTCAACCCCAGTGCGGGTAGGAGGTTCCACTACCCCTCGGGGGAGGAGTCTGAATAGAAAAAAAAACGGCGAGCGCGGCACGCCGGCCACGCTCGCCGTAGACAGAGCTATCGATTCCGCAGTGGCTGCTAGGGGGCGCAGGGGCCGCCGCCCTGGTAGGCCCAGCCACCGGTCTCGCAGGTGTAGTACTGGTCGTCAGCACCACAGACCTGCATACCGCAATAGGTCGAGCCGGGATCAATGGGGCTGCCGTCATAGCGCACGCCGTTGTAGCAGGTGCAGTTCATGTCCAGCGGCTCGGGCATCTCGCAGTCGGTGTTGTCGACCTTGCCCAGCGCGCTCCAGCCCCAGGAGTTACAGCGGTAGAACTGGTCGTCGTTGCCGCAGACCTCGAAGTGGCAGAAGGTGTTGGCGTCCGGGATCGGGCTGCTGTTGGAGTCGACACCCCAGGAGCAGGTGCAGTTGTCCGGATCGATGGTGTCCGGGCGGGTGCGCTCCACCGCCAGGATGTCGCCGCTCCAGCCGGGCACGTCGTAGGCGGCCACATAGCCTTCGTTGGCCTGATCGACCCGTACCTTGTACCAATAACGGCCAGAGACACCGTCGGCGTCGGCAGCGAGCTCGAGGGCCGGTAGGCGCATGTCTTCGCTGGCGGTGGTCAGCAGATCGCCGGCGATCTTCGGCTCTGCCCGCAGGTTGGCGGTGTCGGTGTTGATGGTGACGGTGATGGGCAGCTCGGGGCGGTGATCCTCGTCGAAGTAGGTCGCCGCCGGATCGCGATAGCCCTCGGTGTTGGGATTGTCCTCACCGGGCTGGCTGTAGCCGTCGCCAGCGCACAGGTCGATGCCGTTCTCGTCGAAGGTGCGAATCTCGTAGTGCAGGTGGGGCAGGCTCTGGTCGGCGATGGTGCCGATGAGGTCTCCGCGGTCGACGTCGTCGGTCTCGCTGACAGCGATGTTGTCGATGTGACCGTACATGGTGTAGAGGTTGCTGGCGTCCGGCAGGGTGTGCTTGACCACCACGACACCGGCGGGGTAGTCGAGATTCGGTGGCGTTTCCACGCAGTCCACCACGCCGTCGGCGGCGGCGTAGACCGATTCACCGACGGAGCCCCCGTCTTCCGCCACCAGGTCGAGACCGGCGTGGACGCGGTAGCCGTAGCCGGTGACCTCGGGCGTTCCCTTGTCGCCATGAAAGCGTCCGCAGTAGTAGCAGGGCGGGTTGGAGCAGAATTGATTCACCTCGCGGATGATCACCCACTCCCCGTTGTCGTAGTCGATGCAGTCGTAGTGGTTGCCGTAGCTTTGCAGCACTTCGAAGCCGTAGCCGGGCACCACGTCATTGCCGTTGGTCTGGCCCACCGGCCAGTCAAAGATCAATTCGTTGGTTTGTGCGTTGGCTGCCGTGGGCAGCAGGGTACAGAACAGGGCCATGGTCAGGGCCCAGAACAGGAACCGTTTCATGTTCGTCCTCCGCAAATCATGTTAGTTAAAAAGATAGTGCGTCGATGCGCTAATTGTTATAGCAAGATGACTACGGAAGTGCAAGTCGAGGGGATGACGAGGCTGTGACGAGCTGCTATTCGATGGCTTGCAGTTCCCGCCGGCGCCCCGCAAGGAGCTGCGGGACGCCGGCGGAGGTGCCCCAATGTTGGATGGGGAGAGCCGCTCAGCTCTTGAAGAACCAGGTGACCCGGCCGACCTCTTCACCCCGCCACAGCTGGCGGATGGCCACGCTGTGGCCGTAGAGAATCGAACCTGCTGGAGCCTCGACTTCCAGCAACGCCGGTGCGTAGAGGCCAGCGGCCAGGCAGAGGCGGCTGAAACGTACTCGGGGCCGCTGCAGCAGCTCGAGGGTCGTCGGGGAGGCGCCGGCCAGGAGGGGCTGGCGCTGACGCAGCTTGCTGGCCAGGCCGGCGTTGAGCTTGAGCCTCACCTTGGCGTCTTTGGGCAGGCGCTGCAGAACCTCCAGGTCGAAGTGGCGTTCGCGATCCGGCGTGCCCGCGATGTAGAACGCCAGCCGGCGGATGGGTTTACCGGCCAGCACTTGGTAGATGTTGCGCCAGCCGACATCAGGCCGCCGGAGGAACTCCCGGTAGGCGGCCCAGTCGAAGTACGAGCCGCTGGGAGGGATATGGGGGGCTGAATGCTGTGGAGGCCAGGTATGGGCATCGACTGGAGGCTCGAGAGCCGGATGCAGCACTGCCAGCAGGCTGCAATTGTGGGTGGGATTCGGGTGGGGCGGCGTGGCGTCGGAAGTATCCCAGATGGAGTCGGGCTCCGCTGTCGGCGGTGAAGGCGCAGGATTCCAGGCGACATGCTGCATGACGGTCAGCCGGTCTCCCTGCTGTACCGCCTTGGGCTGTGCTGAACCCACTTCGCACCAGCGCTCCGGGGGAATGAAGGTGGCTGCCGGGCTCCAGAAGAAGGTGGCGGAGGTCGTGGCCATACCGAGGCCCCGGTTGCGCATGCGCAAGAACAGCCAGTTACTTTGAGCATGCCGTACCCGCCAGCCGGGGGCCGGATCATTTGCTGTCTGGCTTTCCTCCATCAGCGTTCCCCGCAGCTGGTCGATGGTCTTTTGCTGTTCGGCCTGCGATGCCGAGTCGACGATCGGGTTGCGGAAGACGATGATGTCCGGGCACGAGCCGAGGATCGCGTTTTCGCCCGCCGTGCTGCCGTCGTCGCAGGGCTGCTTGCGCAGGTAGAGGTGCGGGGCGAGTTGCAGATGATCCTGAACCAGTGCTTCCAGGTCGGGCATGACACCGATGAAGCCCGCTACGTTGGGGCCCTGAGGTGTGCCGGTGGCGGGGTCGGCGAGGAGGGCCCGTAGCGGCAGCGGCGCCAGCGAGTTGCCGGTTTGTCGTCGATGCATTCCCTGGAGCAGCGCCGCCGCGCCGGCGATCATGGGGGCGGCGCTGGAGGTGCCGGAGAAGGTGTTGGTATACGCCTTGGTCGGCTCGTCGCCGCCGTCCAGGTCGCCATAGCCGCAGGAGGTGACGCTCTCTCCCCAGCCAAAGCAGTCGAGGCGGGTGCCGAAGTTGGAGAACGGTGCGCGGTTATGGGGTAGGGCGGCGAAGGCCGCTCCCACCATCACCGCTCCCGAGTCGACGAAAGCCGAGGATTGGCGGTTCAGCGCGCGGCCGGTGACGGGATGTTGATAGCGGTCGAGATCCTGTCCGCCGTTGCCCGCTGCTTCCACCACCGTCACTCCCAGGGCCGTCGCCAGCCGGATGGCGTCAAGGTCCGCTTCGTCCACTTCCGTGGGAAGGAGGGCCCGCTGGACTTCCAGCAGCAGGATGTCGCCGACGCCGGTAGCTGCATACGCAGTAGGATCAAGGCCGGAGGGAAAG
>JAXHTF010000269.1 GCA_034211275.1 Acidobacteriota bacterium | reverse complement strand
TCTGATGGCCCTCCGAGGCAACCAAGCAGTCCGCGAGCTTGTCTACGACCCCTTTGAGCCCATGGCCGCAGCGAGGGGTGTGCCCGTGATCGAAGCTTGCGATATACTTTCACTCTAGCAATCGTCAAAGTATCGACTCACGATCCGGAGGTGGCCGTGAAACAGCACCCAAGAAGAGAGTCGCGAGCAGCCGGCAGGCTCCTGCGGCCGTGTCTTCTGCTCTCCGCCTATCGCAAAGACCCATTGAGTCCCCATAGTCGGCCCAGCCGCTCGGGCCGCGGTTTCGTCCAACCGCGCTCTATATGACATCGGGAGGTGGGATGATCAGAGGGGCATGCTGCGCGGCGTTGGTGCATAGAGCGCTTAGGGTTCGCCGGCCAGGTACTTGCCCAAAGTAGTAGATCGTCTTCAAAGGACCAATTGTGGAGTCGTCAGTAACTGTATGGAACAGTCTTGAGGTCGCGAAGCTGGTCGCCTCATGCCTGACACCAATAGCCCTTGTTCTGGTTGCCTACTTCTTGAATAAGAGGCTCAAAGACATCGAGCAGATCCAATGGGCCAACCAGAAAGTAGTAGAGGTTCGAATCGAACTATTCCGTCAGATTGCGCCTAAGCTGAACGATCTTCTCTGCTTTTTTACCTACGTCGGCAACTGGAAAGAGCTCAAGCCGCCCGATATCGTTGCTCGAAAGCGTGAGCTAGACAGAGAGTTTCATGTGAATGCGCCCCTGTTCCCTGGGGGCGTGCTAGATGCCTACTTTATCCTGACCGGACTTTGCTTCAAGACCTTCTCTGGTTGGGGGAAAGACGCGAAGATCCGCAGCGACTTCATCCGCAGAGAGCAAGCGCTCGGCGAGAATTGGATGGAATCCTGGGAACACTACTTCGAGCCGGAATCAGTAGTAGAACTTCGCCAGATTCAGAATGCGTACAATAAGTTGCTCGTAGCCTTGTCTATTTCAATTGGCGTCGGCGCGGATCTTTCTGGGATGCCAAGGGGAAGGGTACCCCGCGGAAGTCAGCGGCGGCTTGCTGACAAGAAGGCCGAAGAGGGGCGACCCCAGGCGCAAGAACAACCTCGACCAGAGAAAGACAAGATAGGCGGAGGTGAATAGTTGCCCAGGATCCCATATCTTTATCATTCATTCCAGCGGCGCAATGCCGGCAGTGACAGGAGTCGTTCTGTTCAAGTGCTAAAGTCGATTCTAACTCATGGTCTCTTGATTACTCCCGAGATCGTCGACTGGCGAACATCAGGTGGCCAAGGGTTTCAAGTAGCTCAGAAGCGACTGTGTCTCACCTCGCTAGAAGAAGGCGAGCTAGCAACTCACGCAAGGCTGTTTGGGCCGATCACACTGGGATTCCGCCGCAGTCTAATGGAAGAGATCGGGGCTGTTCCGGTTTTCTACGTCCCACGATCTCTTGGCGCTGGTCGGAAGAAACGGAATCTCGGAGGTTTTCAGCTTGAGCGCCTCTACCAGACGCTTCATGTCGTGAGCCACGCCCGACAGGCGGGATCCGAGGTGGACTTCGGCGGACGGCCAGTTAATCTTCAAGATATTGAAAGCTTCATCAGGTACCTGACGACGCAATTCTATCCAATTGAAGATGTCGAAGGAGATCGTGATCGGTTCTATCTTGCTCAAAAGGAGTGGAGAGTCCAAGGAAACCTGATTTATGAGGGCGAGCCACTCTCTAGGCGGCTTACTGATGTTGAGGCTGAACATGTGCATAGCCTTGATGCCGAATTCTTCGATAGGAATCAACAGTTCCCGACCGGCACATACCGTCGTATTGAGCAGTGTATGCTGATGCCAAGTATTGGCAAGCAGCCCGTTGGTGCGGCGATTGCACGCGTTGTCGCTCCGAGCGACCTGCTTGGAGAAGTCATGAGCATATTTCAAACACTAGACCTGACGCCCGAATTCGTGGGTTTGGAGTGAGCACGTATGCTGATTCCTCGGTCAACCCTGGGCCCCGCCGGACGGCAGACCGCCGCTTGCCTTGTACCGTCAGGCAGAGCGTAGAGCACCCATCGATCACCAAAAGAACAGAGTACCTGCGCCTGCCGTAAGGAAGAAAGCCCCCCCAACCCCCCACGAGGAGAGCATGCCCAAACCATTCCCCCCAGACCTCTCTTCACGCCCCTTCTCGACGACCGTCGAGCACAACATGACAGCGTCCGCTGAGCGGATCTACGACGCCTGGACCCGGAGCTTCGACAAATGGTTTGCCCAGCCCGGCGAGCTCATCATGACGCCGGAGGAAGGGAGTCTCTTCTTCTTCTACAACCGGCACGACTGGGGCCGACACGCGCACTACGGTCGGTTCCTGGAGTTCGTTCCGAATGAGCGAGTGAGAATGACCTGGGTGACCGGTGCGCCGGGTACCTACGGTGATGAGACGGTCCTGGAGATCCAGCTGAGCCCACGAGAGGGTGGCGGCACCCTGCTTCGATTGACCCACTCGGGCTTCAGCACCGAGGATGCGTGTAAGGGCCACGAGGACAACTGGCCCGCCGCCTTGGAGATTCTGGACGAGGCTCTGAGTGATTAAGGTATGAAGCTGTGTGCGCTTGGCCGTGAGCCAGCAATGATTTGGTCAAAGATTCAGCGACCTGGTTGGGTTCTTGCCCTCTTGGGCGTGGTGGCCGTGAGCCTCACTCTAGGCTGTTCGACGCAGTACTGCCCGAGCGGCGCAGACCTGGAGACGGGTCTCGTCGCGGAGATGGTGGTCCCCTCTTCCGAGCTGGTGCGGGGAGAGAGCTACCCGGTCAGTCTTCGGCTGAAGAACGCCGGGTCGACTGCGCTCGAGTTCTGCAAGGAGTCCGGGCCCTCTGTGGGCTACTACCTTCCATCTGAAGATCGTGTTTTTCCAATCCGATGGGAAAGCTACACCCTGGACTCCTCGTGCGCCGAGAGGGTCTCCTTGGCACCGGGCGAGAGTCTGGAGGATCCACTCGACTTGTCGGTGCCGCTGCAGATAGAGGTTGAGAGTGCTGACCTGGTCGCCTGGTATCAAGTCAGCAGGCTGCCGCCGTGCCGGCAGAACGAGGAAGACATCCAAGTATCGAGCTCAATCCCTGTGGTTCTGGCGGATACGATCGGCGAGTAGCCAGGTGACGCCCTCCGGACGGGGATAGATGTCGGACCCCTCGCTACGCTGGAGGCCTGTGCCGAATTTCTACGATGAGCTCTCGCCGTACTACCACCTGATCTATCCGGACTGGGAAGCCAGCATCGAGCCGCAGGGAGAGCAGCTGGCTCAGCTGATTCGTGACCGCTGGGGTCGGGAGGCTCGGTCGATCCTCGATGTGGCCTGCGGGATCGGCACCCAAAGCCTTGGCCTGGCCGCCAGGGGATTCGATATCCAGGCTTCGGATCTGTCGGAGGGAGCGGTTGCGCGGGCTCGACAGGAAGCGGAGGCTCGGGGGTTCGAAATCCAGTTCTCGGTTTGCGATATGCGGAGCGTCGCGTCCCATCATCCGGCGGGATTCGACGTGGTCTTGTGCGCGGACAACTCGATCCCGCCGGAGGAGCTTTGTTGCTACCGCGAGCTCTAGCAGCCCGCTCCTACTGCGAGGGCTCCCGTACCTTCACCCCACTGCGCAGCACCACCGCCCCCGGATCCCGCTTCGTCGGCTGGTCAAGGTAGCGGACCAGGCTGCGGAAGCGGTACTTGCCCGGGGTCTGGGGGGCCTGGACTTGGGTGGTGAGGGTGACGGCGTTGCCGGCGGGGAGGGCGTTGCTGAAGTCTAAGGGAGCGTCGTCGAAGAGGAAGCCTTGGGGCCAGCGGCTACGGACGATGACCGGGCGGTCGAGATCGTTGGCTGGGAGGACGGTCCAGGTGACGGTGAAGACCTCGCCGGGGGCAACCACTTCCGGGACGCGCACCGAGGCAAAGAAGTCGGGGTGGATCAGGCGGCATTGGAATTCCATCACCGTGCGGTTCGACAGGCAGCCGCAGATGGGGGTGGCGAGGAAAATCTGGCCCAGAGGCGGCGTCAGGCCGGTGGGGACGCGGCAGAGCGGTTCCCGGGCCGGGCGGGGCTCGGTCACGTAGGTGCGGAAGACCAGGTCGTCCTCATCCCCGGGGGCGGTGGCGAAGGAGAGCCAGTCGGTGGGGGTGGGGAGGGCCTTGAAGTAGGCGCCGCCGCGGGGGTAGAGATCGCCGGCCTCGGCGCCGGTGAGGTCGCAGGCGCCGGTGGGGTTGTCGAGGACGAGGGCGAAGCGCTGGCCGCGGGTGAAGCCGGGGCCGTCGGTGAGCACGAGGGTCGACCAGGTGAGGAGGGGGGCGACCTCCGGGAAGTCGCTGGCGGGGTAGGTCTGGGAGTGCAGCACCGTGTCCCCCGGGGCGCCGTCGGCGCGGAGGTTGCGGATCTCCAGCAGCAGCTCACCGTCGGTGCAGCCGATGGGCGCTTCGATGCGGCTCAGACGGCCACTGATGCCGACGGTGACGATCTGGGCGATGCGTTGGTCGACTTCCCCGCCCAGGACGTAGGCAGCGCCGGCGGGGCTGAAGGTCTCCTGGCGCTGATCGAGAGTCTCCATGGCGCTCGCCGGTGCCACCAGCAGCAGGCAGAGCGCAAATCCCAGCAGGGAGAGGGTGAGACGGTGGAGCGGGGCGACGAGGGCGGCGATGCTTGCAAAGGGCATATCTGGGCTTCCTTCCTGCGGGCTCTGGCGCTGGAGGCCGGGGACTGGGGCGCTGGGGACTGGGGCGCTGGGCGCTCGCGGGCGATTACAACACTAAGTATTTGTGGCAGGATAGCATGGGGTCGTAGCGGACCGTGGAAAGGAGGCACCATGCTGATTCGCATGCGGAAAGCGATGAAGCGTCGAGCGAGAGGGTACGAGAAGCACACGCCGGGAGCTTTCTCGGAGTTCCAGCTGCGCCTCTTCTTCGCGGGCATCCTTCTGTTGGGAATGCTCGTCGGCATGGCCTTGGCGGCTTTCGAGTAGCCGCTGACTGGAGGACTCCTCGAGCTCTCCAGCCCAGCGAGCTCAGGGCACCTGCCTCGACCAGGCGGTAGCATCCCCGGTCTCGAAGCCATCGGTGAAGATCACCGCCGAGGGCACGGCAAAGACGGAGACCGCGCTGTCTTCGCGGGCGGTGACGTAGACATGGCGGCCGTCCGGGCTCACCGCCGCGGCGGAGGCGCCGTTCAGGCCGTCGATGCCATCGACGCCGTCCACGTGTTCCTCGACGAAGGCGAGCTCACCGCTGGAGCGATCTCGCGACCAGAGGGTTAGAGAATCTCCCAACAGACTGGGCACGAAGAGGTAGCGGCCGATGGGATCAAGCGCCGCAGTGGTGGGGTAGTCGAGAGCGCTGGGGCCGTCCACCAGGTTGCGCAGCGTTTCGACGAAGCTCAGGGTGCCGGTGACAGGATCCCGGGTGAAAAAGGTGACCGAGTCCTCGCCGCTGCCGGCGGCGTAGACGTGCTGCTCGTCCCGGCTTACCACCACCGAGGTCACCCCCTCGAGGCCATCCACTCCTCCCGAGCCATCCTCCAGCGCTTCGACGAAGGTCAACGAGCCGGTCGTTGGATGGCGCTCGAAGACGGCGATCTTGTCGTCAACGCTCCCCGACGCGTAGAGGTGACTGCCCGTGGGATCCACCGCCACCGAAGTGACATAGAGCAAGCCGTCCACTCCGCCGACGCCATCGGTCACCACGCCCTGGAAGGTGAGCAGGCCGGTGGCCGGGGCGCGCTGGAAGTGAGCGACTTTGTGGTCGAACTGGCCGGCAACGTAGAGCGACCTTCCGTCGGGGCTGAGGGCGCTATGCCACGCTCCAGCCAGGCCGTCGACGCCGCCGATGCCGTCGTAGTGGGCTTCGAGGAAGGTGAGGGTGCCGGTGGCGGCGTCCCGGGAGAAGACCGAGACGGCGTTGTCTACCGCCGAGCTGGTGGCGTAGAGGTAGCGGCCATCGCCGCTCACCGTCACCGAGGTGGCGAAGGCGAGGCCGTCGACGCCGTTGACTCCATCCCGTACCACCTCGACGAAGGTCAGCAGTCCCGTTGTCCGATCCCGCTGGAAGACGGCGAGGGCGTTGTCGTCCAGGGACGCGACATAGACGTGATCGCCGTCCGGGCTCACCGCCACGTGGTTGGCGAAGTCCAGCCCGTCGACGCCGCCGGCACCGTCGGTGTGGGTCTCCAGGTAGGTGAGCTCGGTGGGCGGTGGTCCCACGGAGGTGCTCTCCTGAGCGCTGTCGTCCCCCGGGTTGAAGAGCGGCTCAGCGACGGTGGCGGCTTCGGCCTGGGCCTCGATGACATCGCCTCCGGGCACCGTCGCGACATCCACCACCAGCTCGACGGCGAGGGTTTCGGAGCTCGTGGCAGACAAGGTGGGCAGCGTCCAGCTGCCGCCGGCATAGGAGCCGGCGCTGGGGCTCACCGAGTGCACCGACACGCCGGCGGGTAGGGTCAGATCCACCGTGACCTCGACATCCGTGGCGGTGGACGGGCCGAGGTTCTCCAGCTGCACCTCGTAGATCAGGTTCGGTCCGCCGGCGGGGGCAGGGTCCGCGGATTCGGTGAGGGTGAGGGAGAGGTCGACGCCCTGGGTGAGGGAGAAAACGCCGCCGGCGGTGGCGGCGTGGATCGTGGGTGGTGAACCGGGGTGGATGACCAGACTTCGGGCTCCCGGATCTGTGAAGGTTGGGAGTCCTTGGTTGAAGATTTCCCAGGTTGCTCCACCATCGAAGCTGCGGGCGATGCCGTTGTCGGGACCGGATCCCCCGGTTCCGGCGTAGATCGTGTCGGGCGATCCGGGATTGTAGGCCAGAGCCCTGACCATACGATGGACCTGGCCGGCACCGATCTCCTGCCAGCTGTTGCCCGAATCGGTGCTACGGAAGATTCCCTCCGAGGTGCCGGCAAGGACTGTGCCGGGGGAGGCCGGATGCCATGTCAGGATGTTCACCTGGAGGCTATCCAGCCCCGAGGAAGAGCCCATCCAGGTCACGCCGCCGTCGACGCTCTTGAAGATTCCGTCGTCGTAGGTCGCTGCCAGGACCACCATGGAGTTGGAGGGAGAGACGGCCAGGCTGCT
>JAXHTF010000268.1 GCA_034211275.1 Acidobacteriota bacterium | reverse complement strand
GGAGGCTCGCGGGGATCTGGAGGAGGCGTTGCGGATCCGTCGGGAGGAAGAGCTTCCGGTGTACGAGCGTTTGGGGGACGTGCGGGAGCGGGCGATCACGATGGGCCAGATCGCGGACATCCTGGGGGCTCGCGGGGATCTGGAGGAGGCGTTGCGGATCCGTCGGGAGGAAGAGCTTCCGGTGTACGAGCGTTTGGGGGACGTGCGGGAGCGGGCGATCACGATGGCAAAGATGGGGCTGCTTTTGCATGAAGTGGGCGACTCCGTAGAGGCCTTGGATCTAATGCGGCGAGGCCTCCAGGATGCGGAGAAGCTGGGTATTCCAGAAGCAGAGTTGATCCGGCGGGACTTGGAGAGAATCCAGGCGGATTCCTGACGGCTCCATATGACAACCGTCATACCGCCCACTCCTCCCCCTTGGTAGCTTCCCTGCGAGCCCCGCACCGCGGGGCCATCGAACCAACCTTCCCGGGGGAGCCACCATGTTGTCGGAGCTGCGAACGAATAGTGCCCTGCTCAAACTAGACCTCTACTGCAAAGGATTGCGGTTGGACGATTCCTGCTTCGTCACCGACGACGGCGGGCGGCCGATTTTGCGCACCCGGGCGGGGTTGGGGAGCGGGCTGGAGCTGGTCCTGCCGGGGAATGTGTGGACCAACGCGCCGGTGAGCGAGGACTTCGCCGCCGAGTCCCCTTACACCCTGCACCGGCTGGACAGCGGCCGCTACGAGCTGCGCTGGGAAGGGGAGCGGGTGTTGGAGCCGCAGCTCTCGCCGCGCCCCGAGTGGTACGACCGGGAAACCACCACCGGCAAGCCCATGACCCGCATCGGCACCCTCCAGGGCACCTACCTGGGTATCTACCAGGCCAAGGTCTGCGAGTATTGGACCCAGAAGCCGCAGCGGGTGAACTGCAAATTCTGCTCCGTGGGGCTCAACCTGGGCGTCGACGACGCCGACGACAAGAGCGTCGAGGAGGTGATGGAGGTGATCCGCGCCGCCCGCCGGGAGTCGGGCATCACCTACGTCGACTTCAACACCGGCCACTACGAGGGCGACACCTACCTCGACCTGCTGGAGCCCTTCATTCGCCGCATCAAGGACGAGCTGGGGCTGTTGGTGGGCGTGCAGACGCCGCCCCATCGGGATTTGAAGCGCTACGACCACCTGCGGGAGATCGGGGTCAACCGCGTCTCCTTCTGCTTCGAGATCTTCGACCGCAAGCTCTTCGCCGAGATCTGCCCGGGCAAGCACGAGGAATACGGCCTCGACCACTACTTGGAAGCGGTGCGCTACTGCGCCACCCTGGGCAAGCAGGGCCCGCGCCACGAGCCCTGGGTGTCCAACGGCGAGATCATCGCCGGCCTCGAGCCGCCGGAGTCGAGCATCGCCGCCATCGACTGGATCACCTCCGTAGGGGGCATCCCCACGGTGTGTGTCTTCCGGCCCTTGAAGGGCACCGACCTGGAGCACTACCCGGCGCCCAAGACCGAGGACATGATCCCCGTCTTCACCCGCCTCTACGAAGCCTGCATGGAGCGCGGCCTGCCCATCGGCTGCGCTCCCAACGTGCACGTCAGTCTGGTGATGCTGCCGGAGGAATGCGCGGCCCTCAGCCAGAAGCGCTATCCGCTGCAGAACCTGAAGCTCAAGGCCCTCAAGCGCCTCTACGGCTGGCAATTCGACCGCCGGCTGCGGCACATGGAGGCCCGCTCCGCGGCTTGAGCTTGGGGTAGTCCCCTGATTTGAAGTTTGACCGCCGAGATGGTGGGCTGGCGCCCACCCTACGTGAGATCTCCGACCAGAGCCTTTGTAGGGTGGGCGCCAGCCCACCATTTAGCTAGAGTTCAATTCATACGAGCCGTTGGCCTGCAGGTGGTGTCGCGACTAGTTTGAACCTTCTTCAGGTCGCTGGGATATCCTCTCCCGGCGGCCTCGTGCGTTGGTAGGTGGAATGTCGAAGCCCTCGCGCTGGAGGCCGCGGAGCCCAGCACAATGGACGAATCCACCGCAGCCTCATCCGCTCCTTCTAGCTCGCCGGCCTGCAAGCCCGAGGAGCGGCCTCCATCCGACCCCGCCGTGCGCCAACGCCTACTGCAGTTCCCTCACCTCGCCGCTCTGGCCTCAGTGACCCTCGAGTGCCTCGTCCGTTGCGGCTCTCCGCGAACACTGGCCGCGGACGAGCGGGTGATCCGCCAGGGAGAGCCGGGCCACGCCCTGCTCATCGTTCTCCACGGGCGACTCAAGATGACCCGCAGTCTGGAGAACGGGCGGGAGGTCCTGCTGGCGCTCTTCAACCCTGGCGATCTGGTCGGGGTGGCAGCGGGGCTGGGGGGGCAGGTGAGCGATGCCTCCGTCACCGCCATGGAGAGCTCCCTATGCCTGGAGCTACCACGAGAGCCGCTGCTGGAGGCCCTCGCCGGCGAACCTGGCCTGTTGGCAGATCTCCTGCCGGTGCTCACCCGCCGGGTGGCGGAATGCGGCAACTGCGTGGTGGAGGGCACCTTCTTCCGCGTCGAGCCCCGCATCGCCCGCCTCCTCCTCAAGCTCGCCGAGAGCGTCGGCCGCCAGGAAGACGGCGAAGACAACGCAGTCTTCGTCCCCGTCCCCCTCTCCCGCCAAGACCTCGCCGATATGGCCGGCACGACCCTAGAAACCAGCATCCGCATCCTCAGCCGCTGGGGCAAAGAAGACCTGGTCGAAACCCGCCCCGACGGCTTCCTGATCCGCCGTCCGCGAGACCTCGAAGCCCTCTGCGGGGGCTGAGGGGCTACTCGAGGAAGAGGTTGCCTGTTAGGTTCGGCGCTCTGTGCTGAGTGGTCTACCGATCCTCCAGACCAGCGGAGGAAGGGTTGAGGGAGGCGCCCAGCGACTGGCAGGGAAGTTGCTTCACTACCCCTTGAGCTTGAGCGACTGGCCCGTTGAGCCGTCGAGTTTCCGATGAATACTGAGGTGGGGAGCCGGAATGAGATTGTGGTGGCAGCGTTGGGGGATGGTTTGCATGCTGATGGGGTGGATGGGAGCGGTGACGACTGCGGGGGCTGAGCCCTGGCAGGTGGAGCTGGGCTTGGACAATGACCTCTTCGTCAACAATTCAGTCGAGGACGACTTCTACACCTTCGGTACCCGCATCGGAGTGACCTATGGGGATCTGACCTATCGGTGGGAGGAGCTGGCGTTCACCGACCGGGAGGCCGGGATGCGCTTCGACGAGACCTACCTGGTGGTCGGCGGGAAGTTGCCGGAGCGAAGGACGGGGAATTGGGAGGTGTGGGTCGAGGGCGGCGTCGCCCATGTGGGTGAGGGACTATTGGGACAGGCTGCGCAGAATACGGTGCACGAGTGGATCGGCGACGACAAGGTGCGCCTCGACTATCTGGACATCAGCGATTACTACGCCCACATCCAGGTGGAGCTGGGGCGTCAGTGGCGGTTGGCGGAAGGGGACGGCTGGAGCTGGACCTGGGGACCCCAGGCGGGGGTCAGCGCCACGCCGGGATTCCGGTGGAATTCGCTGTTGGGTTTGCGGACTTTTTGGCAGGCATCCGACCGCGTCACCGTCGATGCGACGGTGGGCAATCGCTTCGCAGAAACCGAGATGGAGCTCTTGGAACCGCAGCTGGAAGATAGCTCCTTGGCCGCCCAGGTGGAACTCGGATTGCCGTGGGGACTATTCCTGGAGTGGAGTCTGAACCGCTACGGCACGGACCGGGAGCACATCTCCTTTGGTATCCGTTTGGACCGGGAACTCTTCAGGGGCAGCGCTCCTCGGGGTGAGGCCGAGCCACCGCCGCGGGCCGGCGACGTGCCCTGAGCCCCGTCAGGGCGCCGGCGGGTAAGTTAGGAATCGGAGAGCGCCCGAGTGCACTGGCTGCCCAGGAGCAGACCGACGAGCAAGCCCAGCGCCCAGGAGATGGAGATGGTGACGGTGGGGTGGTCGCGCACGTAGGTGCCGACATCGCCGGTGAGCTCGCCAAAGGTTTTGCGAGCTTCGCCGTAGCGCGCCTGGACGGCGTCGGTGACCTTCGCCTGGCCGGCTTCCAGGGCTAGCTCGGCGGCATTACGGCCCTCGTCGAGGGCTCGTTCGGCGGAACGCTTGGCTTTTTTGAGTTTTCGATCAGCAATGGTCATTGATCTCTCCTTGGGTCTCCCGGAGCTTGCTCCGGGCTGTTCGAGGTGTAGTGGTGAAGCTTTGAGGTCTATTGCAGGTTTTTGTTCCTCGGGCCGACGTGAGCGTTGCCGGCGGGGGAGAATCGGTAGGTTCCTTCGTCGTCGCCGGGGCTGAGGCGGTAGGTGGTGTCGCCCTCGCGGAAGAAGACCCCTCGATCACTGCGAATCGCTTGCTGGATGGATTGGATCAGATCTTCTTCCTGGAAAACGGTATGAGGGTTGCGCCCCATGAAATCGCTGAGATTGTCGGCGTCAACGGTAATGGAGCGAATGGAATTGCTCTTCCAAGGCATATGGGTAGCACCTCCTGAGTTGGGTCCGAGATCTTCGGGCGGCTAGGTCCGGAGCGTCCGGAGTGAGCGAAGCCGGCCGAAGCTAGTAGTAACAAGGTGCAAGGTTTGTTCCGAGACCCCGGTTTGGTCGATCGGTTGGCGACAGTGGGCATGGGGTGGAGATTGTCGGAAGTTTTTGCCAGCGTCGTGTAATTTTTACACGGATTCGCCAGGCCGGTCATGTCCAGGGAGGGGGGGGCCGGGAACGCCGGTGCCCGATTCAACTCGCGCCAGGAGCCGCTGGAGAACCCGAGCTGGGTGACCCAAGGCCGTTGGAGGCCGAATCTTTATTGGCAAGAATCGGCAATTCCCGAATTGTCTGCGGTTCACTGCCTTGATTCTGCTCGAAAATTCTTCCCCTCGCGCTGTCGACGGACCCCTGCAGCCGCCGGGTAGGAACGACGCTGTGGCCCAGGGTTCATATTTTGCAGTGGTTTAGGACGTCCCATTCCGGGAAGTCCACCGATGAACCACGAGGCCCAATCCACTCCGACACGTACCGCGGTCCCGAGCCAGCCGGGGGAATCCCCGAGCGCGGAGGGAGAGTCGACCCGCCTGGTTTGGATCGACGCCCTACGCAGCTTGTCGATCTTCGCGGTGATCCTGTTGCACAGTGCCGCGCCGCTGCTGCTGCGTTTCGGCGACGAAGAAGCTTCGGGGAGCGCGGAATGGTGGATCGGCAACCTCTACGACTCCTCGGTTCGCTGGTCGGTCCCGATTTTCGTCATGGTCAGCGGTGCCCTGTTGCTGGGGCGAGCGCAGCGGGAGGGTTTGGGCGAGTTCTTCCGCCGGCGGCTGAGCCGGGTGGCGATTCCCTTCCTGGCCTGGAGCGTTCTGTACTTCCAATGGCAGATCTGGTTCTGGGACTCGGACCAGAGCTATGGGGAGCTACTGCCGATGCTGGTGCGGGAGCCCGTGGCCTACCATTTGTGGTTCGTCTACATGCTGCTGGGTCTCTACTTTCTGGCTCCTCTGTTGGGGGCGATCTTCGCCGTCGACCGCTGGCGGCTGCCGATCTATGCGGTGGGGTTGTGGCTCTTCTGGGCCGGACTTCTGCCTCTTCTCGGACGGCTCCTGGAGATAGAAACCTGGTACTCACCGGACCGCGACAACAGCCCGCTGATGCTGGTGGGTTATTTCATTCTCGGCTTCCTGCTCCGGGACGTGCCCATGACCCGGACCTTCCGCCTCGCATCGCCTCTGGTCTTTCTGGCCTCGGTGGCGGCCACGGCGGGGCTGACCTTCTGGCTAACCCGCGCCGCTGGCGGCGAGTATCAGCCGCTGTTCTACGAGTACTACGGTCTCAATGTGGTGCTCATGGCGGTGGCGGTCTTCTTCCTCGGTGCCGGCCTGCCGGGGTTGCAGGAAGCGGACGGCGATACCCGACGGGCGCGCTTTTGGCGCTTTCTCTCCGACCGCGCCTTCGGCGTCTACCTGGTCCACGTGCTGATTCTCGACCTGCTCAAGGAGGGCACCCTGGGCTGGCGGCTCGATCACCTGACCTTCCATCCGGCAGTGTCGGTGCCCCTCCTGGCGGTGGTGGTGTTTGTCGCTTCCTTGATTCTCGTTCTGTTCCTCGAGCGGATTCCCCTGATTCGCCGGGTGCTGCTGTGAGCAGTGGCCGGTTCACGAAAGGAGCCCTGCCATGATTTCTCGCCCCCGGTTTGGCGGATTCGACGCTTCCATTTCTAGATCTTTGCGGTGCCTCTCACGGGGTTTGCTGGCCGCCGGTCTTGCTCTTCTCCTCGGTGTGCCGGCGGCCACGGCGGAGGACACCTCGAAGGCTCAGGTCCGACCCGTCGACTTCACCACCTTCACCGACCTGGCTGACTCGGCCCTGGGAGATTTGCAGAAGATGACGGCCTGGAAGCAGGAGGTGCCGGAGATTCGAGAGGTCCGGATTCCGTCGAGCTCCGGAGGTGAGGCGCAGCCGGCGCTGTTCTACGATTCCGGCTCCCGGGAACCCCGGCCGCTGCTGGTAGCGCTGCACAGCTGGACCGCCGATTATCAGAAGGAGTTCAGCATTCCCTACGGCGCCTGGGCGGCGAAGAACGATTGGGTGATGATTCATCCCAACTATCGGGGACAGTTCGACCGGCCGGAGGCGACCTTGTCGGACGGTGCGGTGGAGGACATCCTGGAGGCTCTGGATTGGGCCACGGTCAACGCCGCGGTAGACAAGGACCGCATCTACATCACCGGCTTTTCCGGCGGCGCCATGGCGGCGCTGTTGATGGCCGGTCGCTATCCCGAGTTGTGGACCGCGGTGGTGGCCTGGGTGCCGGTGTACGACCTGGTGGAGTGGTACTCCACGGTGCACGAGCACACGAAGCTGCACTATGCCTCGGACATCATCGCCTCCTGTGGCGGTAAGCCCCTGCCCGACACGGCGGCGGCGAAAGAGTGCACGAAACGAAGCCCCAGCACGTATCTGAGCCAAGCCCGGGGCCATGACGTGGATGTCCTCATCGCCGTGGGCATCGAGGATTGGTTCGTGCCGCCGGCCCACGGCATGTGGGCGTACAACGCTCTCGCCGAAGAAGACGACCAGCTGAGCGCCGAAGAGAT
>JAXHTF010000267.1 GCA_034211275.1 Acidobacteriota bacterium | reverse complement strand
CCTGGCCACCGCAGGGCTCGACTGTCGACGCCCAGGCACAGGTTTTCCCCCTTGAGCCATGGGATGAACAATCAAGAGGCGAGATTCGTAGCCCACGCGGATGCCTACCGCTTGGGCAGAAAAGGTAGACAGAAACCTAAAGTATCACTTGAGGTTTTGGCGAAAAGAGCGAGGCGGGGATAGGCGCGACGGGGTGGCCGTGGGACTGGGAGGCGAGGGCTGGGAGGCGGGGGCTGGAAGGCGAGAACTGACTACATCTCGTATTCGCCGAGATCTTCCGGCTCGAGCTCCTCGAGCCACTTGCGGATCCGTTCCTCCTCCGTCAGCTTCGTCGTCCGCTCATCCGTGCTCGCCTCCTTGAGCACCGAAGTGGCCACCAGGATCGGGGCTTCGGCTCGGAGGGCGAGGGCGATGGCGTCGCTGGGGCGGGCGTCGAGGACGATCTCCTCCTTGCCCTGGGAGAGGTAGATCCGCGCGTAGAAGGTGTTGTCCTTCAGGTCGCAGATGAGGATCTGGCGGACCTCTGCCTGGAGCTCCTGGAGGCCGCTGAGGAGCAGATCGTGGGTCATGGGCCGGGGAGCTTCGACACCCTCCAGGCGCATCACGATGGCGTTGGCCTCGAAGGGACCGATCCAGATGGGAAGGAAGCGGCCACCTTCGGCATCGCGTAGAACGACGATGGGGGTGTTCGAATCGGGGTCCAGAATCAGCCCCCCGACGCGCATGCGGATCGTCTCGGCCGGCTCGGTCATGCAGCTATTGTGGAGCCCCCTCCCCCTCAGGTCAAGCGCTCGGACTCGGCGGCTGCCGAGCAGCTCAAGTAGAGCGACTGGTCAAGAAAGGTCTGCCCTACCCCGCCAAGTGCCTGCGGGAGCCTTTGCGAGGGTCGGGAGGAGGGATCGGTGGCAGCCGAAACGATGCCGACTGCCGGAGAGCCTCTGGGGGTGACTCGGGGGTTCGGAGGGCTGCTAGGGAGCGAAGGCCGGAGACCGGATCAAGCCGATCAACCGCGAAGGACGGGGAGCCCTGAGGAGCCTCTCAGGCCGGCCTCGGCGCCTTCCGGGGAAGCAGCGGGGGGCGGAGCGGTCAAGGTGCCGCGGAGGCTGTGGGGGCCTCCGTGGACGATCTCAACCTCCGTCAGTGAGCCGGGGGAGACCGGCGCTTCCGCCACCGGAAAGTGGACGATGCGGTGGCAGGGCGTGCGGCCCATCTGCGTGCCGTCCTCGCGCACCCCGCTGGTCACCAGGATCTCGTGCCGCTCCCCCACCATCTGCTGGTGGATCTCCAGCTGAATCGAGTTCTGCAGATCGAAGAGCTCCTGCAACCGGCGGCTGGCGTCGGCGTCGTCCACCGGATCCTTGAGCCGCGGTGCCGCGGTGCCCGGGCGGGGGGAGTACTTGAACGCGAAGATCGACGCGTAGCGGACCTCCTCCACCAGCTCCAGAGTCTGACGAAAATCCTCTTCCGTCTCCCCCGGGAAGCCGACGATGAGATCCGTCGACAGGGCGATCTCCGGCCTGGCCTCGCGGATCGAAGCCAGGAGCTCGCGGTAGGGGGCGACCTCGTAGCCGCGGCCCATGCGCTTCAGGACGCGATCCGACCCCGACTGAACCGGCAGGTGCAGGTAGGGACAGATATTCGGATGGCGGGCGAATTGCTCCACCATCGCCGGTGTGAAGTCTCGGGGATAGGAGGTCACGAAGCGCAGGCGCTTCAGGCCCTCCAGGCGCGCCACGGCATCCAGCAGGTCGGCAAAATCCAGGTCCTGCTGCGGGTCCTGCCAATGGTTCACCGTCTGCCCCAGAAGCTCGATCTCCACGAAGCCGAAGCTCAGCAGATGGCGCACCTCCTCGAGGATCTCCTCGAAGGGGCGGCAGCGCTCCGGACCTCGGGTGCTGGGGACGATGCAGAAGGTGCAACGCTTGTTGCAGCCCTCGATGATGGTCACCATGCCCTTGTACAGGCCGTCCCGGTCGATGGCGTCGAATTCGTAGTTGCGCTGCTCCGGGAAGCCTGTGGCCACCACTCGCTCACCGCCGCGGCGACGGTCGAGGACGGAACGCAGCTCCCCGACCCGGGCCGGGCCGAGGACGAAGTCCAGATCCGAGACTCGGCGCAGGGCGCGCTCGCCCTCCTGCTGGGCTACGCAGCCGCACAGCCCCACCAGCAGGTCCGGGTTGTGGTCCTTGAATCGGCGGTACTCCCCCAGCCGCGAGTAGACCTTGTTCTGGGCCTTCTCCCGGACGCTGCAGGAGTTGAGCAGGATGACGTCCGCATCGCGGGGATCGCGGGTGGGCAGGAGGCCCTGGGACATCAGCTGGCCAGCCATGCGCTGGCTGTCCAGCTCGTTCATCTGGCAACCCCAGGTCTCGATGTAGTAGCGCTGGGAGCGGCTGCGCCGCGGCGGCGCGGCGGCGGGCTCCAAAACGTTGAGCGAGCTCATAATCAGGTTCCGTCGTCGGTGGGAGGGTCGAGCACCTCGTGGGCCGGCAGCTCGCCGGGAGGTACTTCCTCCTCGTCGTCAAAGCTTGGTTCGAGCTCGGCGCCCGCATCCAGCCAGCCGGGCTCGGCGTCGGCGGCTCGCGCTTCCTCGAGCAGCGAGTCCACCTCCAAACGATGGGCCAGGATGTCGCGGTCCAGCTCCCGCAGGCGGTCCAAGGCGCGATCCCACTCGGGCTTGATCCGGCCGTCGCGGACGAAGGGGTCGTCCTCGGAATAGAAGCGGCGGCGGAGCCGGGCAGCTTCCTCCTCGACCTCGGCCTTCTCGTCTACCGCCTGGCGGAGCGCCAGTCGGGCCTCGTAGATACGGTCCCGCCAATAGGCCTCCGCCGCTTCCCGATCCGTAACGTCGGCGGCTTCCGCCGCAGCGTCGGGATCCTCTTCCACAAAGGTCAGCTCGACGCCTTCGCCCAGCTCCTTGAGGTTGTCGTTGGTGATCACCGCGATGGGTTCCCGATCCGTCTCGCGGCTGCGGCGGCGTCTCTCGGCTTCCGCCGCTTCCACCAGCGTCAGGGGCGTTCCGTCGTCGCCGGGAGCACGAGGGTTGATCTCCACCACCCGCGGAATCACCGCCGGAGCGTCGTCGCGATCCCTGGCTCCTTCGCCCTCCTCATCCTCGACCACGGTACCCGCGTCCCTCGGTGGGGAGACCGTGGGAGGAACGTAGGGGGGCGGCGTCGTGGGCGGCGGTGCCGGCGGAGTGCAGCCCCAACTCCAACTCGTCAGCAGGCCGCAGGCCAGCAGCGATGGAAGGAGCTTGGGATGCTTGTAGTCAGACACGGCCGTAACGATCTTCCAGGCGCACCACGTCATCGAGCTGCGGCGTGGACACCTCGATGATGTCGCAGCCGGCAGCGCCGGCGACCATGCGGTGGCGCACGCCGGGGCGGATGTGGAAGGACTCGCCGGCGGTCATGCGGTGGGAGACCAGGCCGTCGTCGCCGTCCTGAATTTGGATGTCCACCTCGCCGGACTGTAGGAAGAGAGTCTCGTCCTTTTGCTCGTGGTACTGCAGCGAGAGGGCATGGCCCGGGTCCACGTGCAGAATCTTGCCCGCGTAGTTGTCGGTGTGGGCGAAGATCAGCTCGTAGCCCCAGGGCTTGTCCACCTTGCGAATCGGCGCTTTCATGGTCAGGAGTTCCTGTGTCCGGCGGGTATGGACGACGCCTCGCCATCGGCGGGGCTGGATTGCGATTCTTCGAGCACGATCTCTCCAGTGGGAGGATCTTCCGGCGCTCGGCGCCGGAGGAAGTCGGTGAGGTACTCCCCCACCTCGTCGGCGGTGCTCATCTCCAGGCAGCGTTCTGCCACTTCCGCCAATTCCTTGGCAGAGAGTCGACGAAGCTGGGCCTTGATCACCGGCACCAGCCGCGGGCTCACCGACAGGCGGCGCATCCCGAGGCCGACGAGCAGAGGAGCGATGGTCGGGTCGGCGGCCATTTCACCGCATAGGCTGACCTCGATCCCCGCGTTCCTGGCGCTCTCGATGATGAAGCGTAGCATGCGAAGAAGGCCGGGATGAAGCGGCCGGTAGAGATGGGCGACCTGCTCGTTGTTGCGGTCCACCGCCTGGGAGTATTGGATCAGGTCGTTGGTGCCGATGGAGAAGAAATCGACTTCCCGGGCGAGGTGGTCGGCGACGAAGGCCGCCGAGGGGACCTCGATCATCACCCCCAGCCGATAGTCGCGGCTGCATTCCCGCCCTTCCGCCTCGAGCTCGTCCAAGACCTGATCGGCGAAGGCACGAAATTCCCGCACTTCCTCCACCGCGGCCACCAGGGGCAGCATCAGCCAGACCTCGTAGTGACGGGCCGCGCGGAAGACGGCTCGCAACTGGGTCCGGAACATCTCCGGCCGAGCCATGGTCAGGCGCAGGCCGCGCATGCCGAGGACTGGGTTCTCGCCCCCCGCTTCCATCATTTCCTTGGCCAGCTTGCGGCCGCCCAGGTCGTACGTGCGGATGACCAACGGGTGCGGCGCCACCGCCTCGGCGAGCCGCTTGTAGATGTCGAGATGGTCTTCCTCGGTGGGCATCTCGGGGCTCTTCTCGATGTACAGGAACTCGCTGCGGTAGAGACCGATGCCGGCGGCTCCCACCGCCACGGTGTCTTCGATCTCCTCCGGCAGGTCGATATTGGCCATCAGCTGGATGGAGACTCCGTCGAGGGTGACGGTGGCCAGGTCGCGGGTGGCCATCAGCTGGCGGTCCTTCTCCACCAGCTTGCGCTGGCGGCGGCGGTATTCCGCCAGGGTCTCCGGCGTCGGGTGGAGGATGATCTGCCCTCCCCCACCGTCGATGATCACCGGGTCCTCGTCGGTCACCTCGGCGGTGACCCCTTCCAATCCACCCACCGCCGGCACCTTCAGGGAGCGGGCGATGATGGTGGTGTGGGAGGTGCGGCCGCCGGAGCCGATGGCGAAGCCCAGGACTCGTTCCCGGCCGAGGCGCACGGCTTCCGAGGGTGGCAGATCGTCCGCCACCAGAATGATGTCGCCTTCGATTTCCGACAGCTCGTGATGAGCGATGCCCTGGAGGGCCCGCAGCAGGTACTGGCCGACGTCGAGGATGTCCTGTTTGCGCTCCCGCAGGTATTCGTCATCCAGCGTATCGAAGCGGGCCGCCAGCTCGCTGGTGGTGCGGTGCACCGCCCACTCGGCGTTGACGTGTTCTTCCTGAATGCGCCGCACGACTTTGTCCAGCAGAGCCTGGTCCTTGAGCAGGAGGGCATGGGCGTCGAGAATTCCGCTGAGCTCTTGACGGAGCTCGCCGGCGGTGTGACCGGAGATGTTCTGGAGTTCTTGGTTGGCCCGCTCCACCGCCCGGTGCAGGCGATCCACTTCGGCCTCCAGCTGATGCTCCGCCAGCGGGAAGCGGTAGATCTCGCCGACCCGAGTCTCGATGCACACGGCCCGGCCGATGGCGATGCCTTCGGCGACTCCCAATCCCTTGATCACCCGCTCCCGGCCACCCATTTCAGCTCTCCTCTCCAAAACGTTGAGCAAAAAGATCGCATACGGCCTCCAAGGCCTCCTCCTCGTCGCCGCCGTCGCAGCGCACGTCGAGAATGGTGCCCTGGGCCGCGCCCAGCATCAGAATTCCCAGAATGCTCTTGGCGTCCACCTCGTCACCGTCGATGATGAGCTGCACGTCACTTTCGAAGGTGCCGGTAAGGTGAACTAGCTTTGCAGCCGCCCGGGCGTGGAGTCCCAGACGGTTGATGACTTCAATCCGCCGCTCGATCATCCGACCGTCTCGGAAGCTCTTTCTCGCGGCGGTTCGTCGCAGGGGCTCGCCGAGGTCGGCCGGCGAGGCTGCAGGTCGCAGCTGGCCTGAATGCTCGAACGTCCTTTGTCCCGCAACCAGCGCGCCGCTTCTTCGAGGGTGAATTCTTTGCCCGCCAAACAACCCAATCGCACCACCATCGGTAGGTTGACGCCGCCCAACACCTCTACCCTTCCAGGATCGTGGAAGGACATGGCGGCGTTGCAGGGGGTGGCGCCGAAGACGTCCGCCAGGATCAGGACTCCGGAGCCGTCGTCGATCTCTGCGAGGGTCTCGGAGATGTGGCGGCGGATCTCTTCGGAGCCCTGGGACCAATCCAGGGGCAGGGCCTCGAAGTCCGGCAGCTCGCCGGCGATGGTGCGGGCAGCTGCCAGAAGCTCACGGGCCAGATTGCCGTGACTGAGCAACAAAATCTTCATAGGTCACCTCGTGCCCGGACAATGGGCACGTCATCCCGAGGATAGTACCCGTGGGATGGAGCTTTGGCAATGGAGCGCGGGCGCTAGCGGCCGATGTCGCGGTGCTGGACGCGCACGGCCCAGTTGGCCTCGTCGAGGGCGTTGGCCAGGCGTTCGACGGTGGCCACGGAGCGGTGCTTGCCGCCGGTGCAGCCGATGGCCACCGAGAGGTAGGCCCGGTTCTCGCGGCGGTAACGAGGCAGGAGGTAGAGCAGGAAGTCCGACAGCCGCTCCACCAGCCCTTGGTAGTCGGGCTGATCCTCCAGATAAGCCTGGACGTTCTCTTCGAGGCCGGTGGATTCCCGCAGCCCCGGAACGAAATGAGGATTGGCCAGGAAACGGACGTCGAAGAGCAGGTCGGTGCCGTAAGGGATGCCGTGCTTGAAGCCAAAGCTCACCAGCGACACGACCATGCCCGGCTCCTGCTCCGGCGTTTCAGCGAATTGGCGGTAAATATGCCGGCGCACGTCATGGATCGAAAGCTCGCTGGTGTCCAACACGAGGTCCGCCAGTCCCCGCACTTCCGCCAGCAGCTCCCGCTCGGTCCGGATGCCGGCAATCACCGGCTGGTCCGCTGCCAGAGGATGGGGTCGACGGGTCTCGGAGAATCGCCGCACCAGAGTCTCGTCGGAGGCTTCGAGGAAGATCAAGGTGGGAGAGACCTTGCCACGGTCGATGGTGCGCACCAGCCGCGGGAACTCCTCGGCGAAGCCCGGAGCCCGGACGTCGGTGACCACGGCGATGCGCTCCTTCCCCGCCACCAGGTTGACCGGGTCGTCGAGGAATCGGCTGAGCAACGGCAACGGCAGATTGTCGACGGTGTAGAAGCCCAGGTCCTCGAAGCTCTTGGCCACCGAGCTCTTGCCCGAGCCGGAGAGACCGGTGATCAGCGCCAAACGAGCGGTCACGGCCGGCCCCCGGTTCCGTCTCGGCGGTTGCTGTTGCGCACTCGTTTGCGCTCCAGCTCCTCCTCCAACTTGCGGGCGAACTCCCGGGCGGAGTGATGTCCTTGCATTTTGAGCACGTGGTTGCGGGCGGCGATCTCGATGAGGATGGAGATGTTGCGTCCCATGGCCACTGGCATGCGGATGT
>JAXHTF010000266.1 GCA_034211275.1 Acidobacteriota bacterium | reverse complement strand
GCGCTGCGAGCGGCCCTTTTCCGCCGAATCTTCGTTCGAAAACCTCGCCGATACTCGCATCGCCTGCGGTTTTCCGGCCTTGATTCGGCGAAAAATTGCTCGCTCTCGCTGGCGTCTGACTTTTGCCACGGGCTGCTAGATCCTCGTCCCCCCCACTACGGCACTGGCCCGCCACGGTGTGGATGGTTCCCAGGGCGTCGATGCGGCGTACGCAGCCGGCACCGGTATCCGCCACCAGCAGCGTGCCGTCCGCCGCCACCGCCACACCCTCCGGAGCGCTCAGCCGTGCCGCCGCGGCTGGCCCGCCGTCGCCGCAGTCCTCCTCCGCGGTCGCTTCGATTCCCCCCGGTCCGGCCAGACCGTCGGTGGGATCGTCGTCGTCATCGTCCCCACCTCCTGCGCAGGGCTCTCCGGTCCCCGCCACTGTAGTCATGCGGCCGTCAGGCCGAATGCGGCGAATCTTGTGGTTGAAAGTGTCCGCGATGTAGACCGATCCGTCCGGCGCGACCGCCACGTCCGAAGGGCTGTCCAAGGGCTCCCTCGCCGCCGGCGCATCCTCGGCCCCGTCTCCCGGCGAACCGGTTCCCGCCAAGCGCGTCAACACCGGCCCGAGCCAGCTGGCCCGGCGCTGCGAGCCGTCGCCCAAATACAGAGTGCGGCTGTTCGGGTCATAGACGTGATGAACCGAAAGACTCCAACCGCCGAGTCCCAGATCCCGAGCATCGAAGGTGCCCAGTGCTTGGGAGGAAGTGCTCTCCAGTGTTCCCGAGAAAACCCGTTCCAGTCGGATCGTAGAGTCCGTCCGGCTCCGCGGCGGCGGGCTAATGGAGCCCTCGGGAAAACGCTCCCAGCTGATCCGACGGGTAGCCGGCGACTGATAGGTGCCGGTGTACACGTACCGCTTGACGATCTCCACCGGAACCCGACCCTGAGCGTTGCGTTGGTAGCCATCGCGACCATCCCAGGTGAACGAGAAGACCTGCCCCGGCTCCGGACCGAATTCGCGGCGGATCCGCTGGCCACCGACTCGGATGTCCAACTCCACGCCCATCAGCGAACCCGGCGGTGTCTCGGTGGTCACCCGAGTCCGTAGCCGGTACTCGGCGGTCCTTCCCGCCTGCCGGTCGCTGCGGTAGTGCAGGGAGAGCTCGCTACCGGGGAGCGACAACGACTCCCCCAGGACCTGGTCCCGACATTCGAGCACCGAACCCTGCCAGCGGCACGGATCCTCGTCCTTCTCCGGCCCGTCGCCCTCGTCGCCCGCCTCGCCGAAGGGATCCAGCGGATCTTCCGGCCCCTCCAGATCCTCGTCGTCCCAATCGTCAAAGTCGTCCACATCCCCCGGCGGCAGCACCGCGTCGTCCGGCGGCGCGTAGGGGTAGTTGCAGTCCCACGGCGTCAGGTGCGGGATGGGGGAGCGCCACAGCTGGGTGCCGGGAGCGTAGAGCGCAGCAAGGCGCTCCAGCTCGCCGTCGGTGAAGCTCAGCTCCTCCAGCGCCGCGGCGTCCGCCGGCTGCCCGGAGCCATCGACATCCACCGCCGCCCGGCCCGCACCGGCGGCGCCCAACACCTCGACCACTCGGCCGTTGGGAGCTCCGACCCACGCCGCCTGCCGGCGGTCCCAATAGCCCAAGGGCACCCGCTCTCCCACCGGGAAGCCGAGGAAGTTCTCCACATAGAGGTACACCGGCTGGCTGAAGCGCACCTCCACCGCCCCGGCGGCCTCCGCCTCGTCCGCCGACAGCTCCACCGCGTAGGTGTAGGCCACCGTCGGCGGCAGTGGTCCGGGCATGGCGTCGGGGCCGAGGGGACCGACGGTGTATTCGGTGGCTCGGAGGGTCAGGCTCGGCAGCGGTTGGACCGTGCCGTCTGCCAACTCCATCTCTGCGGTGGTGCCGGCGGGGAAGACCAGAGTCGCTTGACGGCTGCCGTCGGCGTCGGTCTGCACCGAGCCCCGGGCCACCTGCGCGTCGGCGGCGCCCGCCGTGATCACCGTACTGACCGAGTCGTAGGGCAGCAGCACCGCCTCGTCGGCGAAGGCCCAATCGCGCCATGGCGCCCGCACCTGGCGCTGGATGGGCAAGTAACCTTGCTTCGAATAGTCGAGGGTCAGGATGCCGCCGCCGTTGACCGCCAGATCAAACCAGCCATCGGCCCGGGACAGGGTCGAGCCAAACTCCGGATGATCGAGAACGGCGACCGTCACCCCCGGCAGTGGCCCTCCATCCCGGTCCAAGACCTGGCCACGCAGCACGGCGATGCGACGGGGATCGAGGGTCCCGGGCTCGACGCCGGTCTGGATGGGATCGTCGCCGGTATAGAGGAATTCGGTGGCGGAGTGGAGATCGTAGGTCACCGTACGGTCCAGATCCGGCGCTATGTCCACCGGATCCGGCGGCAGCTCCGGCCCGTCCGGCAGCTCCGGCTCCCCGCCCACGAAGTCGAGCACCAGCCGCGGTGCCTGCTCCCACAAGCCCTCCCGCGAGGTGAAGCGCACCAGACCCAGCCGGTGCTCCAGCCGCTTCTTGAGCAACCACCCGAAGCTCTCCTCCCCGGCCAGCGCCGCCGCCACGTCGGCGGTGACGTCGAAGCTCACCCAACCCAACTGGTCGCTGGTCACCGCAGCAGAAGCGCTGGGCACCTCATCGAAGACTCCACCGTTCCACCGCACCAGACAATCCGGCCGGAAGTTCTGAGGGTTCGTGTCCTCGGCACAGGTCCAGGTCACTCCCTCCTCGCTCCACGGCTCGAGCAGCCGGTGCACGTCCACCTCCCGGCCCCACGGTCCCCAGTTGAAGGCGTTGTGCTCGATGAAGAGCTCCAGGCGAGCTCCCTGGAGCGAGTCCAACACCACTTCTACCTCGGAGAGGTCGAACGCCGTCAGCGAGCGATGGCGCCCTGCCCAGCGCAGCTGCAAATACGGCGCGTCGCCGCGGTTGCGGTTGCGCAGCGTGCGCCCGATGAAGCTATCCGCCACCGCCGGCAGCGCCACCTGATGCTCGCCCTCGCCGAGGAGCACCCAGATGGCTCGATGAGCCGAGGCAGTCCGGCCCGAAAGATCGGTAATCTCCGCCGTCACTAGGTGCTCGCCTTCCGCCAGCTCTTCGCCACTCGCCGGCTGGGCCGGACAACTCGCCGAAGCGTCCGTCACCGCACAGAAAGCGGTGATGTCCTCGCCGTCCAGGCGCACCACCAGGCTCCCCAGGTCGACGGCCGCCGAGCCGGCGGAGTAGGCGAGCTCGATCTGCAGCTCTTCCGGTAGATCCTGCGGGTTGATCTGGAGGAAGCCCTCCGGCCCCAAGATGTCGATCTCCGGCCCCGCTCCCGCTCCCTCGGCAGCCGAGCTCCACCCGTCGGCGAACTCGGCCGGCAGCGGCAGCGGCCCCCCGTCCGGTCCCCCGACCACCAGCGCCCGCACCGGCTCCCCCGCATCCACCGCGTCGAGCAGATTCCCCGCCTCGTCGTATCGTCGCACCTCGCTCCCCGCGCTCACCCACACCCCACCCCGAGGATCCGCTGCTAGCGCGTGGATTCGGGAACCGTCAAACGGTTGGAAAGCAAGGCTCCGCGTCTCGCCGCCAGGCTTCGAGCTCTCCTGGCGCTGCCACCGCACCAGCTCGCCACTGCGGGCTCCCCAGAATCCCCCTTCGGTGGCGGCAATCTGCGCAATCCCCGGCCCCGGTATCCCCGAAAGAGGCAACCGCTCCCGCAGCTCCCCGCTCGGCGAATACACCGCCACCTCCTCCGCCAGCGCTATCCAAACGCTCCCATCCGGCCCCACAGCCAGCCCCATATCCAGCCCCACAGCCAGCTCCTGGGGCTCCGCGACTCCCGCCCCCAACGGCAAGACCAGCCGCTGCTCCACCTCACCGGACACCGCATCCCGTGCCTCCACCCCTCCTTCCGTCGCGACCCACACCCGCTCCCCGTCCGGGCTCAACGCCACCCCCACCGCCGGCGCCGGCAGCTCCTGGCTCACCCACCGCTGCCCCGCCTCGCCAAAGCTCTCCATGCGGCTCCCCTGCACCAACCAAACCGACCCATCCGCGGGCCGCAACAGCAGCTTCCCCGGCTCCCCTCCCCGCGCCAGCAACGGCACCCGAAAGCGCTCGGTCCCATCGAGCCCCCAAACCGTCAACTCCTCCACCGACAGCACCCACACCACCCCCCGCCCCTCATCCACCACCAGGCTTTCCGCCTCCTCGAGCTGCCGGAAGCGCTCCAACAACGCCCCATCCTCACCCCCGTGGTGCAGGGCCAGGGAAGGGGTCAGAATCCACAAAGACGGCGACGGCAACGGCAGCGGCTCCAACATCTCTGAATCCGCAGGAAGCCAAATGGTGAGAGCGAGAAGAGCGGACACAAGGACGGCGAGAACGAGACGCTGCATGAACTTGAGCTCCTCTTGGGGGGAGGAAAGGGATTTACCGCACCTGGACGGAGACAACCGTCATCGTCCAGGTGCGAGGGCCTCTGGACCTATCGACGCTACGAATTGGGGGCGAGTTCCGTCGGGGAGGGTATCACTCTGGTGGATGACTCAGCCTGCCCGAAGCTAAGATCCAAGCGCCACCAGGGGCAAGCCATCGTTGGGTCCGCGGTATGGTCACTCCACCATGAAGACAACTCTAGATCTCGATGACCATCTTCTGGCAGAGGCCAAGGAGCGTGCCGCCGCCTCGAGGCAGACGCTCCAAGCCCTGGTCGAAGAGGCCCTTCGAGCTCATTTGCTCGAACGGTCCGAGTCTCCTCAAGGATTCCGGCTGAAGCTTCCTGTGGTTGGAGGTAAAGGAGCGCCCGCGGTCGAGATCATGGACCGCGAAGGTCTCTATGATCTCCTGGAGGATCGGGGTCGAAGCTGATCACCTGTGCCAGCAGTTTGCTCTTCGATGTGCAGATCGAGTAGTGCGTCTGCTGGATCTAGACAGCCTGCCCCACAGCAGTTTGAGTACACGAGCTGCCTGACGTGACCTTTTCAGCTCTAAGTACTTTCTAACGCCGGCCCCGCAGCTTCCCCAGCTGTCCCCGAAGCGGCGCCATCGCTGCAGCCAAGTCTTCTGCCAACAGCTCTCGCTCTTCGGCATCACACTTGCGCCCCACTTCGCCCACCCGGTTTGCCAGAAACTGAGAGAGGACCGCCAGATCCCCGATCGCCCCTCGAAGCTGCGCGATCGGCGGAGTAGAGCGCGAGAATTGATCCCGGACGCCCGGTAGCCTCTTGGACGCCTCGTCGAGAAGGCGCACCAGGTACCGGATCGCTGCTTGCTCCTGGTCAGAGACCGCAGGTGGCTCGTGCCTATCAGAGGACATCATCGACGCTCTCTCCCAAGATTCTTCTTCTCGATGAGCTCTGCTAATTGATCCACCAGATGCGTTCCCACCTGCTGGTACTCCAATGCTTTCGAGAGAACCGCTATTGCTTCCACTGCTTCAGCTGCCAGATCCTGGTTTCTGAGAGCCTGAAGAGTCGGGCCAGAGGTCTCCACCAACTCCTGAGTCCGGCCCTCCAAGGCATACAGCTTCATCAAATCAACGCCAATAGAGGCGAATTGGAAGGAGGAATTTGCGGCTCGGTATCCATCGAAGGCCGCGACTAAGTCGGACCTGGCTTCCTGCAGACGCCCTAATGCCAGATTTACTCTTCCCCTGATCCACCTCCAAGTGAGCAACGTCCGACTTTGCGCCGGCAGATCCTGGAGATAGTGCTCCGAGCTCTCTAGCACCACAGCTGCAGCCTCGGCCTCACCGCCTCGCCGGTACATCTCGGCCAGGTTGGCGAAAGCAGCGAGGGTGACCGCGGGCTCCCGATCCTCGTCGATCAAAGCGATGGCCTCGATCTGGATCTGGATGGCGCGCCGCACCTGGTCGCAAAGATCGAGGATCTCCGCCCGCTTCAGGAGAACGCGAGCAAGCTCCTGCTGATGATCTAGGCGACGATAGAGAATCTCTGCGCAGCTCAAGCACTGAAGAGCTCGCTGGTATTTCTCCCGATCTCGGAGCAAGGACGCTTCAAGGCAGCGAACTCGGGCGGCAGCCAGAGGATCGCCAGTTCCATGAGACAGGCATTGGTAAGCGTTGTCAAAGCCCTGTCGCGCGTCCGCCCATCGGCATTGGACCCGGCGGACGTTGGCCAGCTGTGCGCGCACCAGTCCCTGCAAGTCCCACCAAGCACACCCACCACCGAACTCGACAGACAGCTGGCGCTTGCCGAGACGTTCTGCGGTCATGGAGAGAATCATCTGAGCCGCCCGGGCCGCCTCGACGGCTTCTTCGGGGGCTACCGAGGTCAGCTCGCCACAACGTTGAATCAACGCCTCGACCAGCGGCCGAGAGAAGAGACGGCCCCGGCTTCGCTTGAGCTTCTGGTGCAGATCCCGACCGCCAGAGGCCAAGAGCTCATCGACTTGATCCGGAGCATGCCTTTTACGTCGATAGTGTCGCAGGCGAAGATCTTGCTCACTCAGACAAGCTCGCCCGACGATGACGTCGACTACGGCCGGCAACGGAAGAAGGAATGTCTCTTCGCTCATAAGAAGATGGTGAGATCATATCGGCCACACCCTTTGGCACAACCGACATATGCCTATACTCAGCAAGAAATGTCTTCTAGAGAATCCGCCCAAAGCTCATGGCCCAGAAGGGATATTCCATCTCTTGGAGCACAAATTCCGAACACCACACCACCGAAGAGCGGGACAGTCATCCCGAGCCCAAGATCACACGTCATCCATCGGGATCGATATGCGGACTGTGCTCACCTTCAGCACCCAACGACTCGCGTCCTGTTGGAAGACGATTCCAGAAACCGAGAACCCAGTCCGTAATCAAGCTCCACATGGAGACCTCCTCCAGCGATGACTGCATCACCCTGCCTCCATGGCAAGGCCCGGCCATCTGCTTAGGAAGTGCACCACAGAGCTCGCCAGAGCCCGACCCCCGGCTCCTTCGCACAAAGAAACAAAGTCATACGGGCATCAAGAAGAACCGACATTCAAGGTTGAGGCTCTAGCCATCGGGATCGATATGCGGACTACCGTCGCCTTCGGTTGAACTGTTTCCGCCGAAAAGCCACTCCCACGAATCGAAGAACCAACCGGTAATCAAGCTCCACATGGAGACCTCCTCCAGCGATGACTTCGGCGCCCTGCCTCCATGGCAAGGCCCGGGCATCTAACCAAGGAGTGCATCGAGTCGCCGGACGAGGGTCCATCGCTGACGGGCGACGAGGACTACACCCCCCTGAAACAACATCCCACCCCGCCCCGTAGTACCTATTGACGGATGAGCGCATTTACTGAGCAACGATAATTCAAGTCACCAGGAGGTCAATCATGAC
>JAXHTF010000265.1 GCA_034211275.1 Acidobacteriota bacterium | reverse complement strand
CGCATCCGCGAGGGCGCCCGGGCGGAGCTGCAGCAGGCCAAGCTCGCTTCCCTGGGCACCATGGCGGCGGGATTGGCCCACGAGCTCAACAACCCGGCATCGGCGGCGCGGCGGGCGGCGCAGAATCTTTGCGAGACTCTCCAGGCCTTCGACCAGGACGCCTCCCGGCTGCTGCGCCAGCTGGTCTTCCGGCAGGTGCCGATTGGTTCTGCGGCGGATGGAGGCACCGCGGCGGAGGAGGGCGCCGCGGCGGGCGATCCCTTCCAGCCCATTTACGACGTTCTCGGCGCCCCAGCGCCAAAGCTCGACGCCATGAGCCGTAGCGAGCGGGAGGACGAGCTGGCGGATTGGCTCGAGGAGGAGGGGGTGGAGGCGCCCTGGGAGGCGGCGGATACCCTGGTCACCGCCGGCTTCACCCAGGAAATGTTGGAGGCGTTCTCGGAAGGACTGGTGCCCCGGCACCGCAAGGACTTCCTCACCTGGCTGCCCCGGGACGTGGAGATGCGCCAGCTGGCGGAGGAGCTGGCGGAGAGCACCCGGCGGATCTCCGAGCTGGTGACGGCGATGAAAGCCTACACCTACATGGACCGCGGGGAGGAACAGCAGGAAGTGGATCTCCACCGGGGCCTCGAGGACACCCTGACCATCCTCCAGCACAAGCTGCGCCGGCGCTCGATCGAGGTGGTCCGGAGCTTCGGCGAGCTGCCGGCGGTGCGCGCCTACGGCGGCGAGCTCAACCAGGTGTGGACCAACTTGCTGGACAATGCCATCGCGGCGGTGCCGGATGCCGGCGGCCGGGTCGAGATTCGCACCCGCCACGACCAGGAAGCCGGCGTCGCTCAGGTGGAGATCGAGGACAACGGCCCGGGCATCTCGGACCAGCACCTGGACCGCATCTTCGAGCCCTTCTTCACCACCAAAGAGGTGGGTGAGGGCATGGGGCTGGGATTGGACATCGTCCACCGCATCGTCAAGAACCGACACCGGGGCACCATCGACGTGCGCTCGCAGCCGGGCAAGACCCTCTTCTGCGTGCGTCTGCCGGTGGGGGCTCAGGAGAATTGAGCATGGATCAGCCCGTCATCCTCGCCGTCGACGACGATCCCCAGGTCCTGCGGGCGGTGGCCCGGGATCTGCGGCGGCATTACGGCGAGGACTACCGCATCATCCGCGCCGGCTCCGGGGACGAGGCCCTGGAGGTCTTGGAGGCTCTGGCGAAGAAGGAGCAGCCCCTGGCGCTGGTGCTTTCGGACCAGCGCATGCCCCAAATGGACGGCGTCTCGCTCTTGGGCAAGACCCGGGAGCGCTTTCCCAAGGCCAAGCGGGCGCTGCTCACCGCCTATGCGGACACCGAGGCGGCCATCGACGCCATCAACCGGTCGCAGGTGGACTATTACCTGCTCAAGCCTTGGGACCCGCCGGAGCAGCGGCTGTACCCGGTGCTCGACGATCTGCTGACGGATTGGCGTTCCGGCTATCGGCCCGGTTTCGGCGGCCTGCGCATCGTCGGCGACCGCTGGTCTCCGGAATCCCACGCCCTGCGGGACTTTCTGGCGCGCAATCAGGTGCCCTACGAATTCCTCGACGTGGAAGGCAACACCGAGGCCCGAGAGCTCGCCGGTGGAGCTTCCGGCAACGGCTCCGAGGGCGGTCCCGACGGCGCCGCCAATGAAGGCGTTCAGCCGGAGCTGCCGGTGGTGCTGCTGCCCGGCGGTGAGCGGCTGGAGCGCCCCACCCCGAGTCAGCTGGCGGAGCACGTGGGCCTGAAGACCGAAGCCCAGCGGCCGTTCTACCAGCTGGCCATCGTCGGCGGCGGCCCGGCGGGGCTGGCGTCGGCGGTCTACGGTGCCTCCGAAGGCCTCAACACGGTGTTGGTGGAAGGGGAGGCGCCGGGAGGCCAGGCGGGTACTTCCAGTCGCATCGAGAATTACCTGGGCTTTCCCGCCGGCCTCTCCGGCGCGGACCTGGCACGGCGGGCGGTGGTACAGGCCCGACGCTTCGGCGTGGAGCTGCTAACGCCCCAGCGGGTGGAGGAGCTGCGGGTGGACGGTCCCTACAAGCGCCTGGTGCTGGACAGCGGCCAGGAGATCGCCTGCCACGCCCTGATGCTGGCCATGGGCGTCGCCTGGCGGCGGCTGCCGGCGGAGGGAGCAGAGGAGCTCTCCGGCCGCGGCATTTATTACGGCGCCGCCATGAGCGAGGCCATCAGCTGCCAGGACGAGGTGGTCTACATCGTCGGCGCCGGCAATTCCGCAGGGCAGGCGGCGATGTTCTTCGCCGAGTATGCGACGAAGGTGGTGATGGTGGTGCGCGGCGATTCGCTGGCGGCGAAGATGAGCCACTACCTGGTGGAGCGCATCGAGGCCAGCGAGGTCATCGAGGTGCGGCTGGGCACCGAGATCACCGCCTGCCACGGCGGTGATCGTCTGGAAGAGCTGACCCTACGCCAGCGGGATTCCGGGGACACCGAGACGATCCCGGCCCGCATGCTCTTCGTGTTCATCGGCGCCGCTCCCCATACCGAGTGGCTCGGCGACCTGGTGGCCCGGGATTCCCGCGGCTTCGTCCTCACCGGTCCCGACCTCCAGGCGAGCCACCTGGCGGGCTGGCCCCTGGAGCGCCCGCCCTTTCTGCTGGAGACCAACGTGCCCGGGGTCTTCGCCGCCGGCGACGTGCGCAGCGGCTCGGTGAAGCGGGTGGCCTCCGCCACCGGCGAGGGCTCGGTGTCGGTGCACTTCGTTCACCGCTTCCTGGCCTCTCTCTAGCAGAGTCCCTAACTTTCTTCAGAATCGTCGGCGCTCAGACCTAGAGCCTTCATGCGCCGATAGAGCGTCGACACCGCCACGTCCAGCCGCTCGGCGGCCTGGGGCACGCTGCCTCCGGTGGCCTCCAGAGCGAGCTGGATCTCCTCCCGCTCCACCGTCTCCAGCGTCGCCTTCAACCCCGTGCCGGTAGCGGCCCCGGAGCTGCTGGCGATGTGCGGCTGCAGGAGGGCGGTGTCGAGGAGCTCATCGTCCCCGAGGAAGAGGGCGGCGCGGGCGATCTCTGTCGCCAGCTGGCGGATATTGCCGGGCCAGGAGTAGGCCAGGAGGGCCTGGACGGCGGCGCGGGAAATACCCGCCGGCCGCACGCCGGCTTTCTGCGCTTCTTGTTGCAGGAAGTAGGCGGCGAGATTGGGGATGTCCCGGCGGCGGCGGCGCAGCGGCGGCAGGGTCACTTCCCAGCCGGCGATGCGGTGGTAGAGATCGGCGCGGAAGCCCCCGGCGGCGAGCATGGACTCTAGGTCCTGGTGGGTGGCGGCGAGGATCCGCGCCCTCGCCGGCCGGGCCACGGTGCCGCCGAGACGGTGCACTTCCCCCTCCTGAAGCACCCGCAAGATCTTCGCCTGGGTGGTCACCGCCATGTCGCCGATCTCGTCCAGGAAGAGGGTGCCGCCGTCGGCGGCTTCGAATTTCCCCGGCCGAGCCTCGACGCCGGTGGCCACCCCGCGCTCGATGCCGAAGAGCTCGGATTCCAGCAGATCCCCGGGGAGAGCGGCGCAGTTGAGGGTGACGAACGGGCCCTGGGCGCGCCGGGAGGCGGCGTGGAGGAAGCGCGCCAGGACTTCCTTGCCGGTGCCGGACTCACCGCGAATCAACACCCCCACCTCGCCGCGGGCGACGCGGCGGGCTTGGCGGTAGATCTCCTGCACCGCCGGTTCCAGGGTCGGCGGTTCTGGGAGGGGAGCCTCCTCACCGGCGTCGAGCTTTCGGGCTCTTGGCTCCGGCGGTCGCCGGAGATCTTCGCCGCAGAGGTGGAGCAAGTGCAGGGCTGTCTCCAGCACGGCCCCGCAGCTGCGGGCGACCCCGGCTTGGAGGAAACCCGCCCGCACCCGAAGCCCTCCGCGCCGGACCTCGACTGGTAACAGGGCGTCTTCCCGTGCCTCTTCGTCGTCTAGGTCCCGGCGGCCGGAGAAGAGGAGGGCCGGGCGCTCTCCCACCACCTCGGCGATTTCCAGCTCGGTGCAGGGCAGCCGGCGGAAGAGGGCCGCTCCCACCGCCTGGGCTGCCTGCAGGCGGTTCTTGCCCGCCAGCGTCGCCAGCAACTCCGGCAGCTCGGTGGTGAAGAAGGCCTGGGCCGGGGCCAGAGAGGCGGTGGTGGGGGCGTGGGTGCCGCCGGTTCGATCTGCCTGTTCGGTGGACGACGCATCGGCTCGCTCATCGAGCGGCTTCGCCGCCGTAGCTCCGGAATCGGAACGGGCCGCCGGCGGCAGGGAGAGATCCACCGCCGCCTCGAGATCTTCCTCCGTGGCGGCCTCCAGCTCCCCCTGGACCGACCCGAAGCGGACCTCCATCCCGGGCTCCACCATCACCGCCTCGTGGATTCGCCGGCCGTCCACCCAGGTGCCGTTGCGCGAGCCCAGATCCTCCACCCGCACCGTGCCGTCCTCCACTACCAGCAATGCGTGGCGTCGGGAGACGCTGGGGTGCCGCACCTGCACGTCCACCCCCACGCCACCGGGCCCCGAGCGCAGGCTCCCGGAGCCGAGCTCGTAGGGACCGGCGAGCAGAGGACGGCGGACGATGCGGCGGTCGAGGTGGAGGAGAAGGCGGAATGGCATGGTCACGTCGGAGCCCGCAAACGGGGCGGCCCCGAAGGCGACGAACATAGCACGCCTCTCTCAAAGCTGAGATGGGTGGTCTCTCAAAGCTGAGAGAGGCCGCAGAACCCTTGCGAAGGTTCTGAAGCGCCCGGCGGAGGCCCGCTGCGGTCGAATGTCTCGCTCTCTGGGTGAGCTGCGGAGCCCAACTGCCCTGGAATCAGGGCTTTGCCCTTCCTGAGAGGTCTCAGTACAACAAATTTGTCTTGTCTCTCCGCCGGCATTCTCCGGGTTGGGAGGAGGCTGGCATCGGTGGTCACCACCTTGCAATCCCTCTTTGCATCGCCGTTTGGGGCCTGGTCCCGACGGCCTCATCAGAACCAGGGAGGGACAAGATCATGAGTGCCCACACCGTACGTCACATCGAAGCGCAATCGTTCAGCCTCCGAAGAGGAGCGGATCTCGGCCTGGTGGTCCTGCTGCTCTTCTTCACGGCCCTGGTTCCCGCGGGAACCGCTGGGGCCGAGGAGGAGCGGTGGGAGCTGCCGGAGGAGCGCACCGTCTTCGCCAAGGTCTTCGACTACGGCGACGGCTCCCAGGCCGTGCACGTCGGTCTGGAGCCGCTGCACTATGGCGACCCCGGTTCCGGCGAGCTCCTGGAGATCGATCCCACCCTGACCTTCGAGGACGGCTGGAGCAATGAGACGAACTCCTTTCCTACCTTCCTGCCGCCGCTGCTGGGGGATGGCTCGGCTCTGCGCCTCGGTCCGGAGCTGGCGGTCACCTGGCGTCCGGGGCGGCTCAGCGCACGGCTGATCAACGGCCTGGAGCTGGAACTGGATGATCCGGCTCTTTCCTGGGGCCAGCCTTCGGAGGAGCGATCCAACGCCGTCGTCTATCGGGACCTCTATCCCGGCCTCGACCTGCTGGTGGCAGTGCGCCGCGGTGCCGTCGACCTGGAGCTGGTGCTGCGGGATTGGCTGCTGCCGGTGGAGCCGGAGCAGGTGGCTCAGCTCTTCGTGGAGGCCGAGGTGGAGATTCCCGCCGAGCTCTTGGAGCGGGTGGAGGAGCGGGCTCAATTCGGCGAGCCGCTGGAGGAGATACCTCTCTATCTCGGCCGTGCCGGGGATGAGCATGTCATCGCGGTGATGGCCGATCCCGGTCTTCCCGCGCCGCACCTGGAGGAGCACGCGGCGGCGTTGGTCTTCGATTCCCAAGGGCAGACGGCACCGGCGCCGGCGGAGTGGCTGTCCACCCTCGGGGAGTGGCTGGCAAGTGGCCGGATTCGCTACGGAGTGGATTTCTCCAGATTCTCCGGTCACTTGGAGGAAGAAGGCGGAGTGGGCGTCGCCGATGCGGCCCTGATGGCCCCCTTCAAGCTCACCAGCGCCGACCGCATGGACAGTCAGCGCTATTTCGCCTTCCCCAAGCAGGGGAGAGTGGCGGTGACCATCAGTCGTCGGGAGACCGCCAACGGGCCCCGCTACCCCTACCGGCTCAACCGCATCGAAGCCGGCCTCGGGGACGGCCGCATCCACCGGGCGGTGATGGTCTTCGCCGGTACCGGCGACCTACAGCAGAAGATGCAGCAGATGGGCTCCTGGGAGATCCAGGAGATGAGTCTGGGCACCCTGGACGTGCATTATTTGCCGCCGAACGGAGTGGTCGACATCGAGGCCGACACCGTCGTTGCCGGCAGCGTGGCCAGCCAGATGCTGCCCGACGGCGGAGTGCCTCTGCGGGCTTCGGACTCCATCCTCGACGCGCCCTACAACCAGACCACTCGCCCCATCCCCGGCGGCACTCTGCAGACGGGGACCTGGGACTACCTCGCCGGTGCCGGGTTCTCGTCCCGCACCATTGGCGGCAAGGTCTTCTCCTTCGGTCCCCTCTCCAACCCGGCGCCAGCCAGCAGTACTCCGCGGGCCGCCCTCGATCTGGCGGGGATGCTGAAGAAGAACTGGCCCAATTTCTATCTCGGCCTGGCGCTGCCCCAGGAAACCACGACCTGCATCCCTTGCACCGACGCCCATCCAAATCCGGCGGTGCAGGCCCTCAACGGCGAATATCGGGTAGGCGCCGGCTTCTACGACCTGCGGTTGGAAGTGCGGCTACGCAACACCGTCAGCCACACGGCGACGGTCTTCGCAACGTCGGTGGGGGGGCACAACGACCAGCTCTACCCCGGGGAAGCCCTGGAGTGGGATCTGGAGCTCACGGCCCTTTCCGCCGGCGCCTCCGGCGTAGAGCTGACGACGCAGAGCTGGGATCCGCTGGACGGGGTGAGCTTCACCTTCCACGATCCTGCCAACCCCGCCACCGCCCTCAACTCCGCCCAGCTCAGCGCCCTGGGAGACACGGTGCGGGTGCGGGCCACCTGGAATCGAGCCCGGCCGGACCTCTACGGCAAGACCCAGGACCTGCTCCTAGACGCCCGGCTCGCACCCAGCGGTCGCCTGGCATCGGGGGAGGTGAAGATTCCCATCAAGCTCCGAGCGCCCGAAGGGCAGCCGAGCTTCAGCTCCATCTACCCGGTCTTCGACGACAACGTCAGCGTTCCCATGGGACTGGCCTGGGTGCAGCTGCCGTCCCAGGTGCGCGGAGCGGTGTTGGGGGAGGCACGGCTGCGCCACCAGAGCGGACCGACGGCGAGTCTGCAACAGGGGGTGCATTGGGACCTGTGGAGCTCGGCCTCGCCCGGCAACGACGGCGAGGTGGTGATCTATCCCGATCAATTCCGGCCCGGGATGTACACCGTCG
>JAXHTF010000264.1 GCA_034211275.1 Acidobacteriota bacterium | reverse complement strand
CCCCCCTCCAGATGGCGATCCAGGGGAGCCCGTCCGGGCACGACGATGAGGGCACCGGTGCGCTGCCGGGCGAGGAGGGCGACGGTGCGGACCAGGACGCTGGTGGTGGAGGCCGGTGGCCGGGGTGGCCGGCGGCGCAGTCCCCAAACGGCGATCTGCTCGAAGAGACGCCGCAGATCCTCCTGGAAGACCACCACCACCACGATGACCAGGGCGGCGAAGAAGCCCTGGAGGATCCAGGTGGTGAGCTGGAGCTCCAGCCGCCGGGCCAGCAGATAGAGAGCCGCGAGAAAACCGATGCCCACCAACGCCAGCCGGGCCCGGGAGCGGCGCAACCAGACGAAGCTGATCCACAGCAGCAGGCTCACCAACACCATATCCGCCAGATCGTTCCAGCGTAGGTTGGGCAACAGCTCCATCATGGTCTGAGGGTCAGCGGCCTCCGCGGCGCCGGCGCCGGTGCAGGGCCAGCTCCAGCCGCCCCAGGGTTTCGTCGGTGGCGACGATGCGCACCGTCACCGCCTCGCCGACGGTGTGCCGCCGGCGGGGTGAGGAGAGGGAAGGGGAGACCAGCGAGTGGGTGGCGGCATCCAGCTCCCAGGGGCCTTTGCCCATCTCCTCCGTGGCCACTGTGCCGGAGACTCCCAGCTCCTCCAGCTGAACCACCAGACCGAAGCCCCGCACCACCACGATGCGGCCCTCGTGCACCTCGCCGACGCGATCGGCGAAGTAGCGGGCCACCAACATCTGCAGCCGGTCCCGCTCCGCCTTCTGGGCCCGGCGGGCGGTCTCGTTGATGTGCTCGGCGATTTCCTCCAGCTCCTCCCGCTGGAGGTGTGAGTCCCGCTCGCCCCGCAGGTGCGCTTTGACGATGCGGTGCACCACCAGGTCGGCATAGCGCCGGATGGGGGAGGTGAAGTGCAGGTAGGCAGGAGCGCCGAGGGCGAAGTGGGGCGAAGTCTCGGGCTGGTACCGGGCCCGCCCCAACGCCCAGTGGAGCACCGAGCGGATGGAGGGGGCTACGGTGGAGCTACGGAATTGCTCTTCGAAGGCTGCCAGGGCGCGGGACGAGAGCTGTCCTCCGAAGGCGGTTTGGAAGCCGAAGTTGGCGGCGAACTCCGCCAGCTGGTCCACCAGCTCCGGGTCCGGCGGATCTTGGACTCGGAAGAGGGCGAGCAGGCCGCGATCCTCGAGCCATCGAGCCACCGCCTCGTTGGTGGCCACCATCAGCCGTTCGATGAGCAGGTGGGCGCTGGTGGGTTGGTGCAGATCGAGGCCCACGGGCTGGCCCGTCTCGTCGAGATCGAGGCGGATCTCGTCGGGCTCGATGGTCACTCCGCCTCGGGCCTTGCGGGTCACCGACAGCCGGCAGGCGGCGGCGTGGAGCCAGCCGACGGTCTCCTGCACTTCCTCCGGCACCCCTTCCGTGACCCCGCGGTCGAGGAAGGCAGCGACGTCGAGGTAGGTGAGGCGGGTGGTGGAGCGGATCAGGCTGGGGGAGATGTCGGTGGCGGTGACCTGGCCTTCGCGATCGATGCGCAGCTCTACCGTCAGGGCACCGCGGTCCACCCCCGGCTGCAGGCTGAGGGCGTCCTCGCTGAGCTGCGGCGGCAGCATGGGTACCACCAGATCCGGCAGGTAGACGCTGGTGGCCCGGTGCCGGGCCTCGCGGTCCAGCTCACTGCCCTCGGGCACCCCGTCGTCGACGTCGGCGATGGAGACCAAGACCCGAATGGCACCGTCCTCCTGCACCGGCAACACCGCCAGGGCGTCGTCCAGATCTCGGGAATGGGCGGCGTCGATGGTCACCGTGGGGACCTCGCGCAGGTCGCGGCGACCGCGTTTGCGCAGACGGGTTTTGCGCGCCTCCGCCAGCGCCTCGTCGGGGTATTGGTGGCGGATCTCGTGCACCGCCAGTACCCGGGCGCGGCCGGCTTCGTCGCCCTCCACCAGGCGGTGGAAGTGCAGTCGCTGGCGCCGGGGGTGAGGCGTGGCCACCACCGTGTCGCCGGGGCGCAGGTCCCGGGGAGCGTTGGCCACGGGCCAGGCGTCGTTGCCCAGGCGGGGATCGAGCTCCAGCCGCGGCTCCCGTCCGCCACCCCGCAGCACCACCCCCACCACCTCCTTGCGGGTCCGCTCTTCCAGCGCCAGCTCCACCGCCTGATAGCGATCCTCTCCGGTAGCTTCCAGGAGCACGCTCACCTCATCCCCTTCGAGAAAGGGGTTGAGGTCCGGCGGAGCGACAAAGGCGCTCTCCGTGGGCGCTTCCTCGGATTCCAGATCGACGAAGCCGAAGCCGCGGACGTGGACGCTGATGCGGCCCCGCCAGCGGACTTCGGCATTGGCTCCTTGGGAGGACTTCAATGGGTGATTCCGGAGAGCAGGCGGGTGATCCACAGCCAGGGTGGGTCGTGAATCTCGCGGGAGGTCTCGTTGAGCTCGCGGACGGTGGCGTTGATGCGCTCGAGCTCGTCCCCGTCGACCCAGAACCCATGGCAGTGGGTGCAATAGTCGAGAATCAGGCCGGACTCGATGTTGAACTCCACCTTGCGCATGGGCTCGTGGCCGCAGTTGGGGCAGGGGATGAGGGGCCTCTGGTCCGGGTGGTCGAAGCTGTCTTGATCGAGGGTGGAGAACTCCAGGTCGCCGGGTATGGGATCGGCGACTTTGTTGAGCTCGCCGCTGTCCAAGAACATGCCCTCGCATTGGGGGCAGGTGTCCACGGTGGCTTCGCCGTGGCGTTGGGGTTCGGTCTGGTTACCGTCCCGGGGGCAAATCATCGTTTCTCCTCGTTGATATTGGGTCACCGGCGTCTTTGGATGTGTCGATTGTATGTCACGGCGAGGAGACTGTGGAGGCTGAAGGAGCCTTCTCTTCAGGCGCTGCGGGCTCTTCGCCTTCGACGCTTGAGGCGAGTGCGGAAGAGGGTGAGATAGGTCTCCAGAGTCTCCAGGGCGAGGCGGTCGGCGGGGGTCTCCAGCACCCGGATGCCGGCGCGCCGCAGGCGCTGCCCCAGGGAGCGGTTGGCGAGCAGAATCTCTAGCGCCGCAGCCTGGGCGAAGGCCGCCTCGGGACTTTCCGGTGGCTCGTCCGCCAGCCGCCGCAGGTTGGGGTCCTGGAGGTTGACCAGCACCGGCCGGTGGCGGCGCTCCAGCTGCAGTAGGGAGTCCCGCAGCATCTCGCCGGCGGCCAGATCCACCACCGAGGTGAAGAGCATCACCGTGGCGCTGCGGCTCTCGACCCGAAAGGCGGTCTCCGCCGCCAGATCGTAGGCCGGCTCCGTGAGCCGGGCCTGGAGGTCGAAGAGCTCGCGGTAGGCGCGGGCCAGGCCGCGGCTGCCGGCGGCCACCCGCACAATCTTCTCCACCTGGTGGGAGAAGGCTACCAGGGTGACCCGATCCCCCCGGGCGGCGGCTACCCGGGTCAGCGCCAGGGCCGTCGCCAGGGAGTGGTCCAGCTGGCTGCGGCCGTCGTGGCGGGAGGTCATGGTGCGGGCGGCGTCGAGGAGGATGAGCAGCCGGGCGCCCCGTTCCCAGGTCTCTTCGCGGGTGATCAACCGATCCTGCCGGGCGCTGGCCTTCCAGTGGATGCGGTTGGGAGGATCCCCGGGCAGATACTCCCGCAGGGCGTAGGGCTCGCTGCCGGCACCGGCCTGGCGCATGGGCTCGATCCCCAGTTGATGGCGTTGGGCGAGGGTCAGGAGATTTCCCACCCGCCCCTCCCAGCGGATCTGCGGGTAGACCCGGCGGGGCTCCGGGGGCAACAGCTGCAGCTGGGACCAGGCCAGGCCCCAGGGCCCCAGCACCCGGGCATCCAGGGAGCCGACGGTGGGCTCGCCGCGGCGCCGGGGGATCAGGGTGTAGGTCCAGCGCTGGTGCCGAGGACCGCCGCGGGGGAAGACCATCTCCCGGCGCAGCGGGCCGAAGGCGAGGAAGGGATGAAGAGCCTCCCGCAGACGCAGCTTGCGATAGGCGGAGCCCGGAGCCTCGACTTCCACCGTCACCTCGCCGGCGTTGCCCTGAGCGAGGGTCGGAGGCAAATGGCGCTGGGCGATCAGCGGCAGACGGCGGGCGCGGCGGAGGTCGAGGGCGAAGGCCAGCAGCAGCACCCCGTCAATGGCGATGGCGGCCCACGCCAGGGCGGGGGCGGCGAGACCTCCCACCAAGAGCACCGAGACCGCGGCGAGGGCCAGGAAGAGGCGGGCAGCGGGCATTTCAGTGCGGTACCGCTACCGAGTCGGCGGCTTCCTCCAGCACCCGCTTGGGGCTGAAGCCTTCCAGCTCCGATTCCGCCGTCAGCAGCAAGCGGTGGCTCCAGCAGGCGCTCATCAGACCCTTGAGGTCGTCCGGCACCAGGAACTCCCGCCCCGCCAGCAGGGCTGCTCCGCGCCCCGCCTCCAACAGCGCCAGGGCGCCCCGAGGGCTGGGACCGAGCTCCACGTGGGGGGAGTCCCGCACCGCTTGGGCCAGGCGCTGGAGGTAGTCCAGCAGCTCCTCCGAGGCGTGTACCGAGCGGCAGGCGCTGCGCAGGGCGACGGCTTCCAGGGGACCAACCACGGTTTCCGGCAGCCCCCGGTCGGTGCCCCAGATGGCGAGCTCGCCGCTCACCGCCCGGCGGTAGATCTCCAGCTCCGATTCCGCCGGTGGCAGTGTCATCTCGATGCGCAGGAGGAAGCGGTCCAACTGGGCCTCCGGCAACGGGTAGACCCCCTCGTGCTCCAACGGGTTCTGGGTGGCGATGACGAAGAAGCCGTCCCCCAGGGGGTAGCTGACGCCGTCGATGGTGGCCTGGTGCTCCTGCATCGCTTCCAGCAGCGCCGCCTGGGTCTTGGGCGGCGTGCGGTTGACCTCGTCGGCCATCAGAACCTGGGTGAAGACCGGTCCCCGCACCAGTCGGAAGGTGCCCTGGTTGCGGTCGAAGACGTTGGTGCCCAGCACGTCTCCGGGCATCAGGTCGGGGGTGAATTGGAGGCGGGTGAAGTCCAGTCCCAGAGTGGCGGCAAAGCAGCGGGCCAGCAGCGTCTTGCCGACCCCCGGCACTCCTTCCAGCAGCACGTGGCCGCCGGCGAGGTAGGCGGCGCACAGGCTGTCGATGGCGGCCTCCTGGCCGAGAACGGTGCCGGAGACCGCCTGATGAATCTGCTCGATGGCCTGGCGCAGGCGTTCGATGGAGGGCTGGGGGGAGTTGCTCATGGCTTTCCTCTTGGTGCTGCGGGTCTCGGTGCTGGGGATTGGGTGTCGTCGGATGGAGTTTCTGCAGAGCCGGCGGAATTCTTCGGGGGCCGGGGCCGTCGGTGGCTCCACCGAGCCAGATCCCCGGCGAGGGCGACCAGCCCTTGCCCCTCGGCGACCTCTTCGGCGCGGCGGTGCAAGGTTGGAGGGATCTCGATGCGAGGATCGAGGGCCTGGCGTCGCTCCAGCAGCAGCCGCGCCGCCGTGGGATGGTGCTCCATTTGATGGTGCAATCGGCCGAGGGCGAAGAGGAAGTCGCCGGCGGCGCTGCCCCGGTCTCGGGGCTCGCGCCAGGCGGGACCGAAGCGCCGGGCCAGGGCCCACACCGCCAGGGCGTAGAGCAGTGCCAGATGCAGCGGCAGGAGATCGAAGCTCAGGGGGGGCAAGGTCTGGACCCCGGCCTCCGCCGGCAGCAGGCCATGACCCCGTTCGTCGAAGGCCCAGGTTTCGCCGAAGGAGGCGGCCAGGGATGCCAGCAGGTCGCCGTTGCCCGCTTCCGAGAGGCGGCCGTTGCTCAATGCCTCCGCCGGCAACATCACCACTCGCCCGTCGAGCAGCGCATAGGAGAAGACCAGCGCCCGTCCGCCGTCGTCCAGGTAGAGTTGCTGAGCGTCCCCTGGCGGGATGGGAGCGTAGTCCAGGGCCCGGATCTTGACCGGCTGCACGTCCCCCAATCTGGGTTCGCTGCGAGATTCGGTGGTGGCCCCGAGGGTGGCCGGATGAAGCCATTGTTCGGCATCTACGTGCCGACGCCAGGCCATGGGGGCGAGGGGGGGCTTGGGGCGCGTCCGCTCGTAGTCGAGCTCCAGCAGGTCCATCAACAATCCCTCGTAGAGACCGGGTCGGTCGCCGGAGTAGCCCACCAGCAACACGCCGCCGTCGCGCAAATGGTCCTGGAAGGTCTCCAGCGGCAGGGCGGAGCGGCCCCAGGGGAAAACGGTGACCAGTACCGCTCCAGCCGCTGGCTCCACCAGCTCCTCCGGGTCTTCGGTCGTTGAGTCTGCCGGTAGATCCGCCGATGGATCTGCTGGGGGGCTGTCCCACAACTCCACCGTCTTGCCTTCCGCCTCCAGGTAGGCCCGGGTCGCGCGCCAGCCCTCGCTGCCGAAGTTGAGGCTGCTGCCCCCGGCACCGCCCTGGGGGCCGTCCAAGGTCAGGAGCAGCAACACCAGGACCACGACCACCAGGCCCAGGATCAGGAGCCCACGCCGGTTCATGATCGGGCCTCCCCGGCTTGGGGTCCCAAGGCCTGGTCGAAGCGTTGGAGCAGCTCCCGCAGCTCGCCCCGGGCGCTCGCGAGAGGGGGACCGTCGCTGCCGTAGCGCAGGGTGTCCAGGATCGCCAGATGGCCTCGAAGGTCCCGCCGGCCGGTGTGGCGCAGCAGATCCCCGGAGGTCCAGGAGGCGTCTGCCCGGCTCCCTGCCAGACTGCGGGCGATCCACCACCATAGAGCCTCCAGGGCTCGGGCGAGCTCTCCCGGGGTCAGATCACTTGCTTCCTGATCACCGGCTGCCTGATCACCGGCGAAGAGAATTTTCTCCAGCTCCCGGCGCCAGCCGCCGGCTTCCCGCGGAGCCGGGGCATCCGCCCGCGGCACCGGTGACGGAGCGGTCCGATGTGGGCTCTCCGGCTGGGAAAGGCGCTGGTAGAGGTAGGTTCCGAGCCAGATCGCCAGCAGCAGCCCGATGAGGACGAGAAAGATCTTCGCCATCAGCCAGAAGTTCAGGCTCGGCAGGCCACCGAAGTCGATGGCGCGGTCCATGCGGGAGAAGAGTGACTCCGCCAGCGCGCTGCCGACGTCGAGGCCGTAGCGAGCCCAGGAAGGCTTGTCCGGGGCGGTCTCGACCTCCGTTTCGGCGAGCACTTCCGCCACGGCTTGGGGTTCGGCGGGGGTCGGTTGCCATCGGTGGAAGCTCGCTTCCAGGCCCGCTTCGAGATTCGGCTCTTGGGCTCGCTCCTGTCCCCCCGACAAGAGGGGCAGGGTCCAGCACAGGAGACCGACAAGGGCACAGACCCCGAGCCGCAGGGGATGCCCTCCCGGCGGTAGAGCCTGGATACGTCGAAGAGTTCGCCGGATTCGGGTCATGGGGTCCAGCGCGGAGGTTCCTCGTCCGGCTCTGCGCTGCCCTCCGCGGCGTCTTGCGACGGGGGGTTGACCGTGTCGCCGGTCGAATCGCCGAGGGTGGCGCTGCTGGGGCCCGCCTTCAGGTCGGAGAGCCGTGGGGCTCCCAGCTGGTCCAGGGCCTGATCGAGATCCTCTCCCTCCCGGCGCCGGCGGCAGTCAAAGTAGAGCAGGGTGATGGCGATGAAGGTGTAGAGCTGCACTGCGGCGTTGCCCAGGGCCCCGGCGGCCTCGCCGAGGCCGGAGAGCACCATCTCGAGGGTTCCCGTGCCCAT
>JAXHTF010000263.1 GCA_034211275.1 Acidobacteriota bacterium | reverse complement strand
ACCGGTGACGAAGACCTCTTGGATCCGCGGGTCTGCGAATGCTGCGCCACCGGTGCCGCCCTCGCCGACGGCGGACCGGTGGTGGTCTACCGGGGGCGCAGCGACGAAGAGATTCGAGACTTCCGCATCGTGCGACGCACCGCCGACGGCTGGTCGGCCCCCAAGACGGTAGCCGACGATGGTTGGCGCATCGCCGGCTGCCCGGTCAATGGTCCGGCTATCGACGCCGATGGCCAGCGGGTGGTGGTGGCCTGGTTCACCGCCGCCGAAGACCAGCCGCGGGTCCGCCTCGCCGTCTCTACCGACGGCGGTGCCCACTTCGCCCAGCCGGTGGAGATCGCCAGCGAAGGCGTCCGCGGGCGAGTCGACGTGGTCCTCGCCGACGACGGCACGGCGGTGGTCTCCTGGCTGGGCCGCCAGGCTGATCAGACAGCGGTGCTGCTACGGGCGGTGAGCCCCCAGGGCCGACCGGGACCGATCCACTCCGTGGCCGCCACCAGCGGCGCCCGCTCTAGTGGCTTTCCGCGCCTCGCCCTGGAAGGCGACGAGCTGCGGGTAGTGTGGCGCAATTCGGAGGGAGCGGGAGAGCTCCACGGTCACCGGCTGAACATCGATCAGCTGAAGACGAGGGCCCAAGCAACGCCCCCGCCGTCGCCCCCAACCACCGGGCGCCGCTAGAGGCTCTCGCCGACCCTTCGAGGACTCACCTTCTTGACCCAACTACTCGAGCAACTCCGTCACCGCGCCCGTGCCTCCGGCGCCAGCCTGGTGCTGCCGGAGGGCGACGACCCCCGGATCCTCGAAGCCGCCGCCCAAGCTCCCGCCGCCGGGTTGGGGCAGCCGGCGGTGGTAGGAGATCCAGCGGCGGTGCAGGCCCTGGCCCAAGAGCACGGCATTCCCGTGAGCTTCCCCATCCTCGACCCACGGGACGACGAAGACCAGCCCGCCCTGGCGGCCTATCTGGGGCGACGATTGGCGGCAAAGAAGCGTCCGCCGGAGGAAATCGCCGCCCTCGCCCTGGAACCCCTGCACTACGCCTGTCTACTGGTGGCCACCGGCCGCTACGACGGTGCGGTGATGGGCGCCCGGGCGACCACCGCCGAGACCTTGCGTGCGGCCCTGCGCTGCGTCGGCCCCCGGCCGGGGCTCAAGACCGTCTCTTCTTGCTTTCTCATGGTGCTGCCCGACGGCCGGGGCTTGATCTACAGCGATTGCGCTGTCGTGCCGGACCCATCCCCCGCGCAGCTGGCGGATATCGCCACCGCGGCAGCCCAGAGCTGCCGGGATCTACTGGGAACCGAGCCGCAGGTGGCGATGCTTTCCTTTTCCACCCACGGTAGCGCCCAACATCCGCTGGTCAAACGGGTCTTAGAGGGGGTGGAGGAGCTCCAGCGCCGGCAGGTGGACTTCGCTTTCGACGGCGAGCTCCAGGCGGACGCCGCCCTGGTTCCCGACGTCGGCCGCCGGAAAGCCCCCAACAGCACCGTGGCGGGGCAGGCCAACGTGCTGGTGTTCCCCAATCTGGATGCCGGCAACATCGCCTACAAACTCACCCAACGGCTCGCCGGCGCGCGGGCCGTCGGGCCCCTGCTTCAGGGCCTGGACCGGCCGGTCCACGACCTATCGCGGGGATGTTCTACCGCCGACGTGCTGGACGCCATGGCGGTAGCAGCTGTGCAGAGGAGAAGAGCATGAAAGTCCTGGTCATCGGCAACGGCGGTCGCGAGCACGCCCTGTGCTGGAAGCTTCGGCAGAGCCCTCTGCTCAAGGAACTGTACTGCGCTCCGGGCAATCCCGGCACCGCCCAGGTGGCGGACAACGTGCCCATCGCCGCGGACGAGATCCACCGGCTGGCGGATTTCGCCGCCGACCTCAAGATCGACCTCACGGTGGTAGGCCCGGAGCTCTCCCTCTCCCTGGGCATCGCCGACGACTTCCACAGCCGCGGTCTGCGCCTCTTCGGACCACGTCAGCAGGCCGCTGAGCTGGAGAGCAGCAAGGTCTTCGCCAAGCGCTTCATGGAGCGCCACTCCATCCCCACCGCTCCCTTCGAAGTCGTCCACGACGCAGCCGATGCCCGGCGGGCGGCGGAGGGCTTCGGCTTTCCGGTGGTGCTCAAGGCCGATGGGCTGGCGGCGGGCAAGGGCGTGCTCATCGTCCACGACGACGAGCAGCTCCAGGGGGCTCTCGACACCCTCTTCGAGGAGCGTCGCTTCGGCGCGGCGGCGGACCGGGTGGTGGTAGAGGCCTTCCTCCCCGGCGAGGAAGTCTCGTTCATCGCCCTCTGCGACGGCAAGCGGCTCCTGCCCCTGGCCACGAGCAAAGATTACAAACGCATTGGTGATCAGGACAAAGGCCCCAACACCGGCGGCATGGGCGCCCACTCGCCATCCGGCGTGCTTTCCGGAGACGCGGCGGCTCAGGTGGTGGAGACCATCCTGCGGCCCACGGTCCAAGGCATGGCGGAAGAAGGCCGCCCCATCGTCGGCGTCCTCTACGCCGGCCTGATGCTCACCGAGCAGGGCCCCCAGGTGCTGGAGTACAACCTGCGTTTCGGCGATCCGGAAACCCAGCCGCTGATGATGCGCATCGACGGCGACCTGCTGCCGGTGCTCGCCGCCGGCGCCGCCGGCGACTTCGGCAATCACCGCCTGGCCTTCCGCAAAGAAGCGGCAGCGTGCATCGTCCTCGCCAGCTTCGGCTATCCCGGCAAGCCGGTGAAGGGGGAGCTGATCGAGGGCCTGGACCAGGCGACGGCCCGGGAAGGGGTGCAGGTCTTCCACGCCGGAACGGTGGAACGGGACGGCCAGATCCTCAGCGCCGGAGGTCGAGTGCTCGGCGTTTCGGCGGTTGGCCACGGTCTTGCAGAAGCATTGAAGCGCGCTTACGAGGCCACCGCCGATATCCAATGGCCGAGCAAGGTCTTGCGCCGAGACATCGGCCGGCGAGTGCTGGAGTAAGCGCCTGGAAACGTCGTCGGAAGCGCTGTTCTAAGGCCTTAGGGCCCCCAGCGCCCGGCGTTGACGGTGCGATGGCCGAATGCCATACTGGCACGCAAGTCGCCGAACCCGAAGCTGCCGGTCTTTTCTTCCCTCGAGCTTGTCATTCTGGGCTCTTCGGTCTTCGTTTCCGGCTCGTTGAATAGAGAAAGGTTCGAACCATGAGTGGATGCAGTGGCTGCCAGTTCAAAGGCATGTCCACCGCCGTGGAGGATACATACGTAGGGGTTCGGTTTCGTGAAGAAACGAACCTGACGCTCTGCCGCACCGGCGGTGAGATCTTCTCCCGCGGCGACCAGGTGATCGTCGAGACGGACTTTGGCCCAAGCTTCGGCCGGGTGGAGAAATCCCCCATGCCGATCTTCAAGCCGTGTCAGAAGTCCAGCGCCCAGGCCATCACCCGGCGCGCCACCGAGCAGGATACCGACGCCCACGACCGCCAACTGACCAACGAGGCCACGGCCAAGCGCTTCTGTCAGGAGCGCTCCCGGTCCCTCGGGCTCGAGATGAAGGTCTCGCGGGTGGACTTCAGCCTCTACGGCAAGAAGGCCGTGTTCTACTTCACCGCCAACGGCCGGGTGGATTTCCGGCAGCTGGTGCGCGATCTCTCCCGCCGCTTCAGCGTGCGGGTGAAGATGGTGCAGGTGGGAGCCCGGGACGAAGCGGGACTGCTCGGCGGCATCGGCATCTGCGGACGCACCCTCTGCTGCTCCACCTGGCTCAAGGACTTCCGGCCCATCTCGATCCAGATGGCCAAGCGCCAGAACCTCAGCCTCAATCCTTCCAAGATCTCCGGACAGTGCGGCCGTTTGCTGTGCTGCCTGGCTTACGAGGACGACCAGTACCGTCGGCGCCCCAAGGGCCGGCGATCCTCCGCGTCCTCGAGAAACCAATAAGGCCAAATCTATGGGCCGACCCAGTGAGCCTATGAGTAATCGCAAGTTGATTCGACCCGACGCCCACGACATCAAGGGCACTGCCGGCCGCGGTGCACGACGCAAACAGGCACCGCCGGAGCAGACCAACGCCGAGGAGTTCTACTACCTCAAGCAAATGGCGGCGAAGACCCCCATGGTGGTGGTCCTCACCGATGGCGAAGAGCTGCGCGGATGGATCGAGTGGTACGACAAAGGAGCCATCAAGCTCAACCGCAACCGCGGTCCCAACCTGCTCATCCCCAAGCACAGCATCCGCTATATGTTCAAGGAAGAAGAGCTCAAACGAGGCCGGCGGCGGTCTCCGTCCGGCGGTGGCAGTAGTAGCTGATTCGTCCCCGACCTAGGCTTTCCCCTCGCCGTGAGCACGCCGCGCCCCATCCTCGCTCTGACCCAGGGAGATCCCGCGGGTATCGGTCCGGAGATCCTGGTGAAATTGCTCCAGGACTCTTGGATCGATCGCCCCTGGACACCGCTTTTGGTGGCCGAACGGGCCGCCTTGGAAGCGTTGCAGCCACAGATGCCGACCTTCCCTTGGGAGCGGCTGGCGTATTTCTCGTCGCCGCCGGATCGGCGCCGCCTGGAAAGCCTCGAAGACGAGATCGCCGTTCTCGATCCCGTGGCGGAGCGCCGCACCGTAACCCCCGGTCAGTCCGGCCCCGCCGACGCCGCCGGCGCCCTGACGGCGCTGGATGCGGCGGTGGCGGCGACGCGCACCGGCCTGGCGGATGCCGTGGTCACGGCTCCCGTGAGCAAGAGCTCCATCGCCACCCACCATCGGCCTGATTTCACCGGTCATACCGAATATCTGGCCGCCGAAGCCGACCTGGAAGAATACGGCCGCGACTATCTGATGGCCTTCCTATCCCCGGACCTCCAGGTCGCCCTGCTCTCCACTCATCTGCCGTTGCGCGAGGCGCTGGATCAGGTCCGCTCCGAAACCATCCTCGATGCCTTGCGCTGCTTGGGGCGCCACGCGCCCGGACGCATCGCCGTCGCCGGCCTCAACCCCCACGCCGGCGAGGGCGGCCTGTTGGGCTCGGAGGACGAGGAGGAGATCGCCCCGGCGGTGCAGGCTGCCCGAGAGCTGGGGCTGACGGTGGATGGCCCGCTGAGCGCCGACTCCCTCTTCGCCCGCGCCCGCCGCGGAGCCTTCGACTGGGTGCTGGCCCTCTACCACGACCAGGGACTCATCGCGGTGAAGACCGCCGCCTTCGGGCGCGCCACCAACTGGACCCTGGGGCTGCCCTACCTCCGCACCTCGGTGGACCACGGCACGGCTTTCGACCTCGCCGGCAAGGGCCTCGCCGACCACCGCCCCCTGGAGGCGGTGATCCAGACCACCCTCAAGCTGTTGAGCGGTGAGCTGCCGCGGTCCTAGCGCTGTACCCGCCGCATCACGCTATAACCCAAGAGCTCACCCTCCCCGCTCCGGGCCTCCACCCACCAAAAGGCCGGCTGCTCCGGATAGAGCTTGGACGCCGCCCGCAGCAGGGGCAGCGGCAGCGAGCCCTCCAAGGCCTCCCCGGTCCCTTCCTCCACGGCCCCCTCCACGACCAACGGAAGGCGCGCGGTGTTGGCGGCGGTGACCACGAAGAGGGTGGCGTGGGTCGTCCCGGGAGGTGCCGCGACTCGGATCCGCTGGGGGTCCATGGAGCTCAACACCTCGAGCTCCGTCACTCCGGTGGTGGCCCGGCGGAGCCTCGGGCCGGCAACGAAGCGCCGCAGCTCCTCCGCCTCCGCATCCCAGCGGAAAATGGCCGCGGCGGGTTCACCGTCCGCCACCGGCAAGAGACCGCCGCCGGATAGGTCCGGCAGCGGCAGGACATCGAGTCCTGGCTGGTGGAAGGGAGGCCGCAAGGCGTCCCGCAGCCCCCAGCGGAAGACCTGCGCCACCGGGGCTCCGCCGGCATCGTGGACAAAGAGGGGATAGCCGGTGATGAAGATCCGCTGCCCAGGGGAGAGCTGGTGCTCCGCCAGCGCCCGCGGCAAGGCCCGGGTCAGCTCTCCTGCCCGGGCGTAGTCCTGGGCGTAGCCGCGGAGCGCGACGCCCCAGGCAGCTCCCAGCACCAGCGCCGCCCCCAACACGCAAGACCCCACTGCCACCGGAAGAGCCAAGCCCCGTTGCTGCAATCGGGAGCGCAGAGCTTCCCCCAGGAGCCCAACCAGGGCGAGCACGACCAGCGCCGCTCCCGCCGCCGCCAGGTACCAATACCGGCCGTTCCCCGGCACCACCGGTGCGAAAGCGAAGGGGGCTTGGTGCAGCGCCGTCCAGGCCGGCCCCAAAAGCAGCCAGGCGCCCCATTGCGGGCGCCGGCCGGTGGAGCTTTCGAGGTCGCGATGCTCGACGGGCTCTTGCCCGCCGGCCGGCCGGGAGGCTCCGGCCCGGCGAGGCAGGCCCCACCGCACCCAACCGCCCAGCGCCACGATGCCCAGCGTCGCCATCGCCACCAGCACCGCGGGAGCGCTCGGCGGCGTGGCGCCGTAGATCGGCACCAGGAGGCGGAAGAGCGACGCCAGCAGGTCCCCGGCCAGGTCCGCCGCCCCCTCCAGCAATCGGGCTCGGGTGGAATCGTAGCCTCCCAGCACCTGACCGAAGAGCCCCCGGCGAAGCAGCAGATAGGCGCAAAGCAGGCCGAAGAAGAGCGCGTGGGGCACGGCCAGCCAACGGCGGCGGAAGCGCCGGTGGAGGACTCGGCGGGAAGGTGCTGGGCCAAAGAGGTCTAGCGCCAGAGCCACCGCTGGCAGCACCGCCGCCCCTTCGTAGCTGCCCAGGGCCAGGGCCAGGAAGGCGGTACCGGCGGCCAGCCAACCGACGGCGGCGGTGGATCGCCAGCGCAGGAAGCAGAGCAGGAAGGCGAGCCCGAAGGTGGCGGCGAAGAGAGTGGCGAAGCTGGCGATGAAGAGCACCGCGTTGAGGTGCAGGGGGTAGATGGCGAAGAGCGCCGCCACCGCCGCTGGCGGCAAGAGCCCCAGGGCCGGTGTCCAGCTCCGCAGTAGCCGCAGCAAGAGCCAAGCGTTGAGGCCGTGGACCAGCCAGTGGGTGAGAGCGTAGGGCAGCGGATGGCTGCCGAAGAGTGCCTGTTCCAGCGCCAGCAGGGTGGTGGAGACCGGGCGGTAGAATTTGACCAGATCGATCCCCAGCCAGGGCCCGGTGAAAGCCTCCACCAGCAGCCCCCAGGAATCTTGATGGAGGCGCGCGAGGATCAGAAGATCCTCGCTGACGAAGGCGCGGCTGAAGGCCGGCGCCCACAACACGGCGGGCAACAACCAGAGCAAGGCCCCGGCGAGGAATTGCCGGCGATAGAAATCGGTTTTCATCGAGGGTCGAGGAACGTCGCGGGAATCTCGGGACCTTTGAATTTTCCCCGCCGAGGTACAATATTTTCATACCCGACCCCACTCTGTGGGACCTGGCCTGGTTTGCAAGCCCCGGTGCCATCTGTGGGAGGGTGGACTGACTATGACCACACCACGCCTAGACTACCCTTCGATGCTCCAATCCGCGGTCCGCGGCGTCATCCGCTCCGCGTTAGAGGAAGTGGCCGAGCTGGGACTGCCCGGCGAGCACCACTTCTTCATTCAGATCCGCACCGACCACCCCGGAGTCTCTCTCCCGACCTTTCTCCGCGAGCGCTATCCGGAGGAGATGACCATCGCCCTGCAGCACCAATTCTGGGGCTTGATGGTGGACGAGGAAGCTTTTTCTGTCACCCTCGCCTTCGAGGGCTCCCGGCATAGCGTCACCGTTCCCTTCGAAGCCGTCGGCGAAGGCGACGACGGCTTCG
>JAXHTF010000262.1 GCA_034211275.1 Acidobacteriota bacterium | reverse complement strand
CGCCGGTGACGAACTGGCCACCGGCGGCTCCATCATCGTGCGTCAGCGGGGGACTCGCTTCTTCCCCGGCGAGAACGTCGGGCGGGGCAAGGACGACACCCTCTTCGCCACCTCCGACGGCGTGGTCCGCTTCCAGGATCGCGGTCGGCGGGGCAAATACGTGCACGTCGATCCCTCGTAGGATGCTGCCCTTCTAGGAGACTGCGGGGGCGGTAGTCGCCGCCCCGCCGCTCGTTTCCTCCCACCTCCCCCTCCCAGCCCACCTTGATTTTCATCGACGAAGCTGTGATCCCCGTTCGCGGTGGCGACGGGGGGAACGGCTGTTTGGCCTTTCGCCGCGAGAAGTTCGTCCCCCGGGGCGGTCCCTCCGGCGGCGACGGGGGGCATGGGGGATCGGTGTATCTGGTGGGGGACGGTGGTCTCAACACCCTCTACCATCTGCGGGTTCCCGGCGCCTACGTGGCGGAACGGGGCCACCACGGCGAGGGCTCCAACAAGACCGGCCGGACCGGTGAAGATCTGGAGCTGCGGGTTCCCCTGGGCACCCAGGTCTACGACGAGGCCACGGAAGCCCTCGTGGGCGAGGTGTTGGAGGACGGCCAGCGCCTGCGGGTGGCCGCCGGCGGGCTGGGGGGGCGGGGCAACGCCCGCTTCGCCACCTCCACCAATCGCGCGCCGCGGCATCATGAGCCAGGGCGGCCGGGCGAGGAGCGCTCCCTGCGGCTGCAGCTCAAGCTGCTGGCGGACGTCGGTCTGGTGGGCCTGCCCAACGCCGGCAAGTCGACCCTCCTGAGCACCCTATCCTCCGCCCGACCCAAGGTCGCCGGCTATCCCTTCACCACCCTGTCGCCGCAGCTCGGTGTGGTCGCCCTCAGCGATTATGAGGAGCCCATGGTGCTGGCGGATCTGCCGGGGCTGATCGAGGGGGCCGCCGGCGGTGCAGGGCTGGGGACCCGCTTCCTGCGCCACGCCGAGCGCTGCCGGGTGCTGGTGCATCTGGTGGATCTGTCCTCGCTGGAGGAGGAGAGCGACGCCGCCGCCGACCTGTTGACGGTGGAGGAGGAGCTCAAGGCCTACAGCACCGACCTCATCGACCGGCCCCGGATCATTGTCGGCAGCAAGGCGGATGCGGTGCGCGAGGAGCGCCGGGCTCAGCTGCAGGCGGCGGCGGAGCAGCGGGAGCTGCCGTACCTGGAGATCAGCTCCGCCACCCGGGACGGCCTCAAGCCCCTGGTGGGGGAGATTCGCCGGCTGCTGGACGAAGTGGACGAGCAGCGGGCGGCGGAAGAGGCCGCGGAGCGGCGGGCGGAGCGGGCCAGCGGTCAGGAGAGTGAGCCCGCCGAGGAGGAATCCTCCCCAGGGGATGGGGCGGGATGAGGCGCGTGGGACTGTTCGGCGGCAGCTTCGATCCGCCCCACCGTGGCCATCTGGTGCCGGTGCTGGCGGCGCGGCGGCAGCTGGAGCTGGACGCGGTCCTTTACCTGCCCACGGCCCGGCCGCCCCACAAGCAGCACGAGGAGCAAACGCCGGCCCATCGCCGCCTGGCGATGGTGGAGCTGGCGCTGCTCGATCATCGGGAGCTGCAGGTCTCGGACCGCGAGCTGACGCCGGGCCGCGTCGCCTACACCATCGACACCGTCGAGGAGTTGCAGGCGGAGCAGCCGGGGACGCGGTTCTATTTGATTCTCGGATCCGATTCGTTTCTCCAGCTGCCCACCTGGCGCCGCTGGACGGAGCTCGCCGCCGCGGTGGAGCTGGCGGTGCTTCGCCGGCCGGGATCGAGCTCGCTGGATTTGCCCGACGGCGCGCCGCCGGAGCTGGCGGCGTTGGCCGCCGGATCGGCCGCCGGATCGCGGGTCCATCGCATTGAGGAGGAGCCGCTGCCATACTCCTCCACCGACCTTCGCCGGTGCTTCGCCGAGGGCGAGGAACCATCCCCCGGAGCACTCGACGATTTGGTGCTTCGCTACATCAGGAAGTATGCTCTCTATCGTTGATTCCATCATGACCGCTTCAACCGAGATCTCACCATCCATCGCCGACCGGGTGCGCATTGCCGCCGCGGCCCTGCAAGATCGCAAGGGCGTGGACCTGAAAGTGCTCTTCCTGGAACCGGTTTCCGACTTTGCCGACTACTTCGTGCTGTGCAGCGGCACCAACCAGCGCCAGGTGCAGGCGCTGGCGGAGGGGGTGGACGAGGCGCTGCGGGCGGAAGGGCTGCGCCCCCGCCACGTGGAAGGCCTGTCCACCGCCCGCTGGGTGCTCTTGGACTACGGCGACTTCCTGGTCCACGTCTTCGATCAGGAGCAGCGCGACTTCTACGCCCTGGACCGCCTGTGGGGGGACGCCGAGAACGTCACCCAAGAGATGCTGCAGTAGCTTCGAGTCTCGGCGACCAGCGGGTGGAAAGACGACCGGCGGAGTAGAACGGCGGAGTAGAGCGGACCGGGGCCACCCATGCCTGAGCCTGCAGACTCCCAGCGCGAAGAATCCGGCTCCCCGGCAAACGAGCCGCTGGAGGCGGGGTCCGCCGCCGGGGCGTTCGCGCCGTCCCTCATCTCCCTCGATCGCTTTCTCGACACCGCTCCCTCTCTGGCACAGCGGCTGCGCGGCTTGCGCCGGGCCGCCGCCTCCGGCTCTCCCATCCTCATTCTCGGCCCGCCGGGAAGCGGTCGCTCGACCCTTGCGCGGGCGCTCCACGAGGCCTCTCCCCGGCGCCACGGTGCGCTGGTGGAGGTCGATCCCGGGGTGGTGCCGAGCCAGCTCTTCGACGCCGAGCTCTTCGGCTACCGGGCCGGCGCTTTCACCGGTGCGGAGCGCTCCAGCCCCGGCCGGGTGGGCCGGGCGGAAGGGGGGACCCTCTTGTTGGATCACGTGGAGGAGCTGCCCCTGGCGGCCCAGGCGAAGCTCCTGCGGCTGGTGGCGGAGCGTCGCTACAGCCCCCTGGGCGGCGCTGAGCGGGCGGCGGATGTGCGCTTCATCGCCGTTGCCGGCGACGATCTGGAGCAGCGGGTGGCCGCCGGCGCCTTCCGCGCCGATCTCTTCTATCGCCTCGAGGTCCTGGCCTATCGTCTACCGGCCCTGAGCCAGCGGCGGGAGGATCTGCCGCTGTTGTTGGAGGCGGTGCTGGGGGATCTGTCGGAGCGCTTCCAGCGGTCGTTGGAGCTCGCCGACGAAGCTCGCCGCTGGATTCTGGAACACTCCTGGCCGGGCAATCTGCGCCAGCTGCGCAATCTGCTGGAGCGGGAGCTGGTGCTGCGGCCGGAAGGGCCCTTGAGTCCGCAGCCGCCGGCGGGCTCGGCGGCGCAGCGTCCCGAGTCTCTGGAGGAGTTGGAGCGGCGTCATATTCAACGCACCCTCGCGTATACCCGTGGCCATCAGGGCCGGGCGGCGGAGCTGTTGGGGATCAGCCGCAAGGCGCTGTGGGAGAAGCGCCGGCGGTATGGTCTGCCGTGAGCTGATGGCACCTGCCGTGAGCCGATGAAAGAGCCGGCGGACAGCATCCAGCCCGAGCTACACCCGGTGCTCACCGCCGAGCGTCGCCGGGAGCTCTTCGCCGCCGGCGTGCGCTGCTTCAATCAAGAGGAATATTTTGACGCCCACGAGCTGTGGGAGGAGATCTGGCGCTCGACGACGCCGGAGCCCCGGGATCTCTTCCAAGGGCTGATCCAGGTGGCGGTGGGGATGTACCACTATCGCCGGCGTCAGCGGCCGGCGCCGGCGGCGCGGGTGCTGAGCCGCGGCCTGCGGCGTCTGGAGCCCCTGGCGCCCCGGAGCCACGGCCTGGACCTGGCGTCGCTGCTGGCCTCCGGCGAGCTCTGGTGGCAGTGGCTCTCGGCGGCGGCATCGCCGGGGGCCGCGGCGGAGGAGCCTCCACCACCGCGGATCCGGATCCTCGACCCGCAGCAGATGCTCTGACTTTCGAGGCGGGGAAGGGCTGCTCAGCGGCCCTTCCACTGGGGATCGCGCTTGTTGATGAAGGCGTCCACGCCCTCTTCCTTGTCCTCGGTGGCGAAGGCGAGGCAGAAGAGGTCGCGCTCGTAGACGATGCCCTGGTCCAGGGGCAGGCGCTGGCTGGCGCGCACCGCTTCCTTGGCCAGGCGCAGGGTGGCGGGGCTGCGGGTGGCGATGTGGGCGGCGAGCTCCAAAGTCTTCTCCCGCAGCTCGTCGGGGGCCGCCACCATCTCCACCAATCCCATGGAGCGCGCCTCGTTGGCGGGGATGAAGTCGCCGGTGAGGATCATCCGCATGGCCTGGCCGAGGCCGACGAAGCGGGGCAGGCGCTGGGTGCCGCCGCCGCCGGGGATCAGTCCGAGCTTGATTTCCGGCAGTCCGAACTGAGCTTTCTCGGAGGCGATGCGCAGATCGCAGGAGAGGGCCAGCTCGCAGCCGCCGCCGAGGCACAGACCGTTGACCATGGCGATGGCGGGCTTGGGGTAGTCGGCGAGGATGTCGAACATGCGGGGGAAGCGCATGGCCTCCCGCTGGTCCAGGGGCGTGCGGCCTTCGAATTCGGTGATGTCGGCACCGGCGACGAAGCTCTTGTCGCCAGCGCCGGTGATCACCACCACCCCGATGCCGTCGTCGTCCCGCACTTCGTCCAGGGCGGCGAAGAGGTCCCGTTGGACCTGGGCGTTGAGGGCGTTGTACTTCGACGGGCGGTTGATGGTGAGGACCGCTACCCGGTCGTGGCGCTCGAGAAGGACGGTGGATTCGGTGCTGGTATCGGACATGATCGTCTCCATCGTTGGGGATCGACCCCGCGGGGCGGGTCGAGTCAGATTCGCTGGTCTGCTGGGTGGCTGGGGCCCTGACCGCTCGCTGGCTGGCTCGCGGGGCAGGAGCCGCAGAATACTGAGAATGATTCCACAATCGGCGGGGATTTTCCCCCCGGGGGCGACTCTCTTCGGCCTGGCTCCCCGGAACCCGGGGGCGGTGAGGTATCGTAGGGCTTGGCGTCGGCGGTCGGGGCTCGCGGCATCGAGGGCTTCCCGGAGAAGGGAAGCGTGACGGCAATCCGAGACTTACCTTGACCGGCGGGTGGCCGAGTTTTTAGAATCTGTCGGTCGTGCATCCACAGCGTGCGGACTCTCCCTAAATGATCACCGGGCACAATACTGACGTCCGCCATAATGACGTCGTTCTCCACGTCCAGTCGGAAGACAAGGGCAAGTCCAATCCCTTTATCGAGACTTTGGTCTACGTCGGCGGCCGCGTTCTCGCGGCGCGCCGGGTGAGCTATGCCAAACTCCTCGAGGAGGGCAAGGGCGAGAAGGACATCGTCGCTCTCATGGAGCACCAGCACCGGCGCACCATCGCGGCCATTCGCGGCGGCAAGCTGGACGAGAAGCTGGCGGAGATGAACATGGGCTCCGGTGAGGTGCGCACCACCGGCACCGTGGTGGGGGACCCCCACGGAGTCCGGACCTCCTCCGAGGTGGTGATGCCGGCGGATATGACCGCCGTCGCCGCTCCCGAAGAGGAGGACGGCGATCGCAGCCTCGACCAGGTGATCCTCGACTACCTGACCTCCGAGGCGGATCAGGAGCAGCTGCTGCTGACCGTCGGCGGGGACGATCAGCTGGGCCTGGGCCGCCCGGTGGGGCTGGCCATCCAGACGTTTTCGAGCAAGAGCGGCGAGGCGGTCATCGGCGCCCACATCGCGGTGAAGATGATCTCCACGGTGAGCGAGCCCCGCACCCTGGTCAGTGGTGAGACCGACGACGACGGATCGCTGCATCTCAACTTCGAGATCCCCGAGCTGGAGCAGGGTACGGCGGCCTTGATCATCGTCGCCGAGAGCGCCATCGGCACCGCCGAGATCAAGCACCTGCTGTGAGCTCGCCGGATTCCATCCAGCTCAACGGCCGTCCTCATCCGGTGGCCCCGGGCTCGACTCTGCTGACTTTGTTGGCGGAGTTGGGGCGGGATCCGCGCGCCGTCGCCATCGAGTACAACGGGGAAATCGTCCGCCGGCCGCGCTACGGCGAGGTGCAGCTCGTCGCCGGTGATCAGGTCGAAGTGGTACACTTTGTCCAAGGCGGTTGAAGAAAATTTCTCCAACTGTCTGTGAGACGTGCGTCATCGGGTTGTCAATTACGACGCTCTTGGGTATAGTCTCCGGCTGTCGGGCCGCTAGCTCAATTGGCAGAGCAACAGACTCTTAATCTGTGGGTTCTAGGTTCGATTCCTAGGCGGCTCACCAACTTCCATGAAGCTCATCCCGGAGCCTTCTTCGATTCCAGGCAGCCTCGCGGGGCCCCAAGGTGTTGGGGCTCTGGATCGTCCGTTGTGCCGGCAGTTTCGGCCGGCCGCTCCTCGGTGGCCCGGGACGGTTTCGCGAAAGTGGCGGAATTGGTATACGCGCTAGACTTAGGATCTAGTCCCGGAAACGGGTTAGGGGTTCGAGTCCCCTCTTTCGCACCAAGCAACAGAAGACCGTGCAAGTCAGTACTTGTCCGGCGAACGGCTCTCGGAGCGTCGGTCCCTCGACGCTCCCCGCGGCGGTAGGCCGCCTCTCGGCTTCCGCGCCCGCCGGATTCAGGATCCCGCCCAGACCCGAGCAAGCCCAGACCCGAGCAAGCCCAGACCCGAGCAAGCCCAGACCCGAGCAAGCCCAGACCCGAGCAAGCCCAGACTCAATCAATCAGCCACGGGCAGAAAGAGTTTCGACCATGAGCGTTGTCGTATCCGTAGAAGATGCCGGCCCCAGCCGCAAGCAGCTGACCATCGAAGTGCCTGCTCCGGCGGTGGATGCCGAGATGCAGCGGGTCATCACCGCGTTCAGCCGGGAGATTCAGCTCCCGGGCTTCCGCCGTGGCAAGGCCCCCAAGCAGCTCCTTCTCAAGCGCTTCCGTGAGGAGATCGAGAAGGAGGTGGTGGACCGTCTACTGCCCCGCTACTGGCACCAGGCGGAGTCCGAGGCCGGTATCGACTCGCTGCTCAATCCCCAGGTCGACGACGTCCAGCTCAAGCCCGACGAGCCGCTGGTGTTCAAGGCCAGCGTCGACGTGCGGCCGGAGATCGAGCTCGGCGACATCGACGGCATCAAGCTACCGGATCCCTCCATCGAGGTCACCGACGAAGAGGTGGACGAGATGGTGGAGGACCTGCGCCGCCGCCAGGGCGATTGGGTGCCGGTGGAGCGGTCCGCCGCCCAGGGGGATCTGGTCTCGTTGGAGATCAGCGAGGTCAAGGACGACGACGCCGAGAAGACTGAGGACGACGAGGCTGCCAGCGAGCCTGACACCGTCGCCGTCGAGGTCGGCGACCCCAACGTCTGGGAAGAGCTGTCGCTGGCGGTGACCGGTCTGAGGGAAGGCCAGGAGAGCACCTTCAGCCGTACCGCCGAGGTCGAGGGGGAATCCGTCGAGCGCAATTTCCGTTTCCAGGTGACGGCGGTCAAGGAGCGCGAGTTGCCGGAGGTGGACGACGAGCTGGCGCAGTCCGTGGGTGGCTTCGACAGCGTTGACGAGATGCGCCAGGAGATTCGCCACCGCATGTTCCACAACAAGGAGCGGGGCCGCTTCGAGGAGCGGGAAACCGCTCTCCTGGAGCGCCTGCGGGAAATGCATCCCCTGGATCTGCCGGAGCAAGTGGTGGGCCGGGAGACCGAACGTCTGCTGCGCAACTACGCTCAGCGGCTGGCCAGCCAGGGTGTGGACCTGGAGACCGTGGACATCGACTGGGTCAAGATGCGCGACGACATGGTGGGCCGGGCCCGGGAGGGCGTCCACGCCCGCCTGGTGCTCGACGCCATCGCCAAGGACCGGGGGATGGAAGCCACGGAGCAGGAGCTGGAGGCCGCCCTCAGCGACATCGCCCGCTCCCAGCAGGCGTCCACCGCCGCCGTCCGCCAGGCGCTGGCTGAGGACGGCCGCCTGGCAGAGCTGCGGGGACAGCTGGCTCAGGAGAAGGTCGTGCGCCGCCTGATCGGCGCTGAAGAGGCCGAGGAAGAGGCGGCGGAAGAAGGACAGCCGGAAACTGAAGCGGCG
>JAXHTF010000261.1 GCA_034211275.1 Acidobacteriota bacterium | reverse complement strand
CGCGAGGGGTTGAAACCCCTCGCTACTTCATAGCGGCCTCCCTCCGGGAGGACGCCGCCACCGCCCACCCTGGAGCCGGCAAGGATGCCGGCGCTCCCAGGGAGACGACCACCTCTCACCCTTTACTCGTTCCGACGCTCCAGCGTCGCCAGGAGCAGGCTCACAGCACAAGCTAGGCGCGCCCCGCTGGAGCGGGGACGCAGTGCCCAGCTGGAGCTTCGCGAGGGGTTGAAACCCCTCGCTACTTCATAGCGGCCTCCCTCCGGGAGGGCGCCGCCACCGCCCGTCCCGGAGCCGGCAAGGATGCCGGCGCTCCCAGGGGTAAGACCACCCAGATTGTTCCACCGTTCCAGCGGCGCAGCGAAAGTCCCGACATCCGGCTGCCCACGCTGGAACATGAGTCTCCGTTCTCGGGCGGGAGGGGGTGTCGCCCCCATAGGGCCGATCTACAGTAGCGAGGGGTTTCAACCCCTCGCGGGACTTGCGGGGACGCACGCGGCGCTTGCCCTTCCCCCCTCACATCGAAATCGACCCCTTGCGAAACTGCGTCGCGCCAATATGAGCGTTGATCAGCACTGGGGTGCCGTTCCGCGCGATCTCTTGGGCCTGGGCCAGCACCGCGGGAACCTGGGCGGGGTCGTCCACCTTCAGGCCGCGGGCGCCGAAGCCTTCTACTACCTCGTGGTAATCGCTGCGTTCGAGCATCACCGCCACGTCGTCGCCGAGCATTTCCACCTGCTCGCGGGCGATCTGCATCCAGCAACCGTCGTTGCCCACCACCGCGATCACCGGCACGCCGTGGCGCACGAAGGTGTCGAATTCGCTGAGGGTGTAGCCGGCGGAGCCGTCGCCGTAGAGGATCCATACCTCCGATTCCGGGCGGCAGAGCTTGGCGCCGAGGGCGAAGCCGGCGCCGACGCCGAGGGTGCCGAAGGCGCCGGGGTCGAGCCAGCGCAGGGGGCCCCGGGGTTGGACGATGTAGGAGGCGGTGGCGACGAAATCGCCGCCGTCGGCCACCAGGACGCCCTCGTCCGGCAGCGCGGCTTCGATCTCCCGGCAGATGTGGAGGGGGTTGACAAAGTCGGTTTCCGTCGCCGCCTGCTCAGCGATCTCTTCGTTGCGCGCCGCGTCCCGGGCTTTGAGCTCTTCCAGCCATTCCTGCCACTCGTCCCCGTCGCGTTCGATCTCCGCCGCCAGATGCTCGAGGAAGAGGGAGGGATCCGCCAGCACTCCCAGCTGAGGCTTGCGGTTGAGCCGGAGGTCGTGGCGGCTGCGGTTGACCGCGATCACCGTCGCCTTGCCCAGACTGCGGCCGTAGTCGAGGCGGAAGTCGCAGGGGAAGCCGGCGAGGATCACCAGGTCCGCTTGCTTGAGCGCCTGGCGCCGTTTGTGGCGCAGCTGTAGCGGGTGGTCTTTGCCCAGCAAGCCACGGGCCATGCCTGCCAGATACGTGGGGATCCCGAGCTTCTCCACCGCCTCCACCAGGGTTTTCGCCGGCGGGCGCAGCATGGCCTGGCTGCCCAGGAGCAGGATCGGGCGTTCCGCCTGCTGGAGGTATTGGAAGGTGGTCTCCAGCGTCGCCGGGGAAGGTTCCGGGCCGGAGACGCGGCGGCGCTCGTCGACTTGGACATCGTCGGCGCCGGCGAAGAGGCGGTCGAGGTGGCGCTTCACATACCAGGCCTGGAAGCGTTGGGCCAGGCCCCTGGGCTTGTCGTCCTTGCCTTGGAAGGGGTAGAGGGCGCGCACCGATGGCTCGTCGTAGAGCAAGTCCACCGGGCACTCCACCACTACCGGCCCCGGCACGTCGGCCTGGGCCACCAGCAGCGCCTTCTCCACCGTCGGGCCCAGGTCTTTGACCCGGCGCACCGACACGGCCCATTTGACGTGGGGTTTGAACAGGGCCATCTGGTCGATGTCCTGGAGCGAGCCCCGGCCCTCCAGCAGCGTCGCCGTGGCCCCCACCAGCACCACCACCGGGGATTGGGCCATCTGAGCGTTCTTCACCGCCGTGATGGTGTTGGTGGCCCCGGGACCGGCGGTCACCGCCGCCACTCCCGGAGTGCCGGTGATGCGCGCCACCGCATCGGCGGCGAAGACGGCGTTAACCTCGTGGCGCACGTCCACCACTCGAACGCCCCGGGCCTTGGCCGCCACCAGGATGGGCGAAATATGCCCACCGCAGAGAGTGAAGATGAAGGGAATGCCCTGAGCTTCCAGGACCCGAGCTACGTGGTCACCACCGTTGCCTTGCATCGTTTCACTCTCCTTCCAGGGCTATTCCGAACCAGGCTCTCGTCCAGCTGGTGGGCTGGCGCCCACCCTACTCGAGACTCTATAGCGGTCGGCCGAAGGGTCAGCGCCGGCCCGACCGAGCCAGCGCTACCCGTCAAGGACATGATGATCGAGCACGAAGCAGGTGAATCTTCCTTGGAAGACTTCGTCCTCGCCGCGCTGTACCGTCACCTCCACCTGCCGCTTGCGGCCTCCGGAGGGCGCACTCTCCGAAGGCTCCTCCCGAGCCCGGGCCGTTAGCTCCTCCCCCACCCGTACCGGCGCCAGGAAGCGGCACTCCGCCGCTCCCAGCACCACGTTGGGGTCGTTTACCGCCAGCATGGCAGCGTAATCCGCCAGGCCGAAAACGAAGCCGCCGTGGACCAAGCCGCGGTCGTCGGCGGCCATTTCCGGCGTCGGCGTCAAGGCCGCCGTAGCCTCTCCCGGCGACAGCTCCACCGGCGCGCCGCAGAGCTCGGGGCTGATGCCTAGATGGGTGCAGGACTCCACCGTCGAGCCCCTACTCCTCCCCCATGTGGGGATAGGCGACCTGGCGAGTGGGCAGCAGGTTCTCCTTCACCGAACGAACCGAGGTCCAGCGCAGGAGGTTGAACATCGAGCCCGCCTTGTCGTTGGTACCGGAGGCCCGACCGCCGCCGAAGGGCTGCTGGCTGACCACCGCTCCGGTGGGCTTGTCGTTGATGTAGAAGTTGCCCGCCGCGTGGCGCAGCGCCCGGCTCATGCGCACCACCGCCGCCCGGTCGTTGGCGAAGATGGCGCCGGTGAGGGCATAGGGGCTGGTGGTGTTGCACAGCTCGAGGGTGGCGTCGAGGTCGTCGTCCTCGTAGACGTAGAGGGTCAGCACCGGACCGAAGAGCTCCTCCTCCATCAGGCGGAACTTGGGATCGGTGGTGACCACCACCGTGGGCTCGATGAAAAAGCCCGTGGAGTCGTCGCAGCCGCCGCCGAGGATCACTTCCGCATCGTCGGACTCGCGGGCGAAGTCGATGGCCCCGGAGAGCTTGTCGAAGGATTTGCGGTCGATGACCGCCGCCAGGAAGTTGCGGAAATCCAGCGGAGAGCCCATGCGAATCTCGCTCAGGGCCTGCTCCAAGCCGTCCTTCACCTGCGGCCACAGGGACTTGGGGATGTAAGCGCGGGAAGCGGCGGAGCATTTCTGCCCCTGGTATTCGAAGGCGCCGCGCACCAAGGCGGTGACCAGGGGCTCGACGTCGGCACTGCCGTGGGCGAAGACGAAGTCCTTACCGCCGGTCTCGCCGACGATGCGCGGGTAGCCCTTGTAGCGCTGGATGTTGTCACCGATGGTCTTCCACATACCCTGGAAAACGCCAGTGGAGCCGGTGAAGTGAATCCCCGCCAGCTCGGAGCTGGCGAGCACCGGGTCCCCCACCTGAGCGCCGGAGCCGGGGAGGAAGTTGATCACCCCGTCGGGCAGGCCGGCCTCCTGGAGCAGCTTCATGAAGTAGTAGTTGGAGAGCACCGCCGTCGACGCCGGCTTCCACAGCACCGTGTTGCCCATGAGCGCCGGCGAGGTCGGGAGATTGCCGCCGATGGCGGTGAAGTTGAAGGGGGTGACGGCGAAGATGAAGCCCTCCAGGGGCCGGAACTCCAGGTGGTTCCAGATCTGCGGCGAGGACGCCGACTGTTGCCGGTAGATCTCCTGCATGTAGTGGGGATTGAAGCGCAGGAAGTCGATGAGCTCACAGGCGGAGTCGATCTCCGCCTGCACCACGGTCTTGCTCTGATTGAGCATGGTGGCGGCATTGAGGGTGTCCCGCCAGGGGCCGGCGAGGAGCTCGGCGGCGCGCAGGAAGACCGAGGCGCGAGCCTCCCAGGGCATCTCGGACCATTCTTTCCACGCCTTGCCGGCGGCCTCGATAGCCTGCTCTACCTCGGCGGCGCCGGCGCGGTGGTAGCGGGCGAGGACGTGCTGATGATCGTGGGGGCAGATGGCCTCGGCGAGATCGCCGGTGCGCACCTCTTGCCCGCCGATGATCAGCGGAATCTCCAGCTCCTCCTGCATCATCTGCTGCAGGCGCGCTTTGAGGGTGCGCTTCTCTTCCGAGCCGGGAGCGTATTTGCGCACCGGCTCGTTGTGCGGGGGCGGAACGTTGACGACGGAATTGGACATGGTGGAACCCTCCGATAGCGATAACCGGTCCAGGTGAAGGACACGAGGCGTTTCTGGGGTGCTGGTGGCCGCGAAGGATCGCAGGCCCGAGGGGGGGCGAAGGATCGTGCGGCGAGAGCGTCTCATCCTAGCCGCAAGGGGCCGGGTGGCGCAACCACCGCCGAGGGTCAGCGGCCGCGCCAGATGCCGAAGGCCAGGACCAAGAAGCCGACGATGAGGAGGGTTCCGCCGATGGGGGTGATGGCCCCGAACCAGCGCGGCGAGCCGAGGGCGAGGGCGAAGACGGTGCCGCTGAAGATGGCCGCTCCGGCCAAGAGGAAGCCCGCGGAGGCGGCACCGTAGGACCAGCCTCCGGCAGCGGCCACCAGCGCCCCCAAGGCGCCGTACATGAGGTAGCGGGAGGCGGTTTCCCACAGCTCCAAGCCCCGGGCGTCGAGGCGGCCGGCGAGGGCGTGAGCTCCAAAGGCACCGGCGATGACGGCGGCGGCGGCGAAGAGGGCGGCGAGGGTGGCTAGGATTCTCATGGAGTGACTCTATCTCGGATGGGTTCGCGAGGGGGTGAGCGAGCACCGCGACCACCGCGAGGGGTTTCAACCCCTCGCGGGGTTCAACCTGCGATCTCCCCCAGCCGCCGGATGGAGGCGACTTTGTCGGTGGGGACGACCACGCGGTCGAATTGTTTCCAGACGCCGAATTGGGCCGCCCGCTGAACGTAGTCGTCCTTCGAGCGGCCGTCGGTGCCCTCGCGGTGGACCGCCGCGTCGAGGAGGATCACGCCTTGATCCGTCACCGTGTCGCAGCGGCCAACGAAGATCTCCTCACCGGTGGTGTCCACCACCACCGTGATGCCGTGGAGCTCTCCCTTGTTCTGATGGAAGGTACCCAAGGATCGGGAACCTCAGGACGCCGCGACGCCGCAGTGCTCGGCGAAGGCGCTGCCGAGATCCTGGGCGATGGCTTCCGGAGAGCGTCCCTCGATGCGGTGGCGGGGCACGAAGTAGACCAGCTCACCGTCCTTGAACAGGGCGAAGGAGGGGCTCGACGGCGGGATGTCGGCGATGTAGGAGCGGGCCTTGGCGGTGGCTTCCACATCCTGGCCGGCGAAGACCGTCACCACCTTGTCCGGCGTCGCACCGCCGCCTTCCAACGCCAGGCGAATGGCCGGGCGGGCGCCGCCGGCGGCGCAGCCGCAGACCGAGTTGAAGACCAGCAGGGCCGTGCCGTCGGCGTTGTTCATCAGCTGGTCCACCGCATCGGCGGTGCGCAATTCTTCGACGCCGAGGCTGGTGAGCTCTTCGCGCATGGGCTGGACTAGAAGCGGGCTATAGGGCATGGGGAAATTCCTCCGTGAGTTGCTTCATGGGTTGGACCGAGCAGGTTCGAGAGTGCATGGCTGCCGCAGCAGCGAGGAAATCTCGGTCCCGCCTATTGTACGTCACGGGGCCGCATCGGGATCTCTCGTGGCGAGGATGGAGTTCTTGGACAAACTCTCCTGCCGAGGGAATCCGGCGGGCGCGGCGGGCAGCAACTCGGAGAGAGGCGGGCTGGTCCCTCAGGTTGGCCAGTTCATCAGATCAGCCCGTCCATCCGATCAGCTAGCCAAGAGGTTGGCTGACCAATACGAGGCGCGGTATGCTCAGCACGGCTCCGTTCCAGACTTTCCACCAAACCCCATCGAACCATGAGCGCAGCGCCCCAAACCCGGAACCGCCTCGCCCGCTTTGCCTGGTCGGTCCTCGGCTTCAACCTCCTGGTCATCGTCTGGGGAGCAGTGGTGCGAGCCACCGGCTCCGGCGCCGGCTGCGGCAGTCACTGGCCGCTGTGCAACGGCGAGGTGGTGCCCCTGGAGCCGGCCACCGAGACCCTCATCGAGCTCTTCCACCGGGCCACCAGCGGCATCGCCCTGTTGCTGGTCATCGCCCTGACGGTGGCGGTCTTCCGCGCCTTCCCCAAGGGCCACGTAGCCCGCCGCGCGGCCATGGCCTCGCTGATCCTGATCTTCATCGAGGCTCTCATCGGCGCCGGGTTGGTGCTCTTCGAGCTGGTGGGGGACAACGACTCCATGGCCCGGGCGGTCTACATTGCCGCCCACCTCACCAACACCCTGCTGCTGGTGGGGGCCCTCACCCTCACCGCCCGCTTCAGCGCCCCCGACAGGACCGTGACCTCCCAACGCCACTGGGGTCACAGCCTCCTCTGGATTTCGTTCCTGGGCGCCCTCCTGGCTGCCGTCAGCGGAGCCATCGCCGCCCTCGGCGACACCCTCTTTCCCCCCGAGACCTTGGGGCAAGCCCTGGCCCAGGACGTCTCCTCCACCGGCCACCTGCTGGTCCGATTGCGCACCTTCCACCCCCTCATCGCCATCGGCGCCGGCCTCGTCATGCTGGTCCTTGCCCGGCGACAGCTGGAGAGCCCCTACCGCAGCACCCGCACGCAACGGGACGCCCGCCTGCTGATGTTCCTGGTGCTGCTACAGATGACCGGCGGAGTGATCAACGTCGCCCTGCTGGCGCCGATTTGGATGCAGGTGGTGCATCTGCTGATGGCGGACCTGATGTGGATCGCCCTGGTGCTGCTGGCGGAATCCCTCACCACCGAGCCCCTCAAAGCCCGTCCGCGCCCGCCGGTAGAGACCCATCCCAAGGAATCGGGTCGCCAAGAACGGAGCCGAGCTTGAGCAGCTCCTGGCTCGTTCGTACCAATCCGCTCTCCCCCGACTCCCGTACTTCGAATCGACCACTGCACTGCGAGCTGTCTCCCTTGGGAGAGAGCTCTGCAGGTCCCCGCGTGAACCCTCGGGTCGAGAAAGGCTGAGCCCCGTGACTACAAGCTCCGGACAGGTCCTCGTCATCGGCAACGGTGTCGCCGGCATCACCGCCGCCCGCCACATCCGCAAGACCAGCGACCGGCCCATCACCGTCATCTCCGCCGAATCCGACCACTTCTTCTCCCGCACCGCCCTGATGTACATCTACATGGGGCATATGACCTACGAAAACACCAAGCCCTATCAGGATTGGTTCTGGGAGAAGAACCGCATCGATCTGCTGCGGGCCTACGTGGACCAGGTAGATCCGGAGAACCGCACGATCCGCCTGGCCGGCGGCCGGCAACTGGAGTACGAGACGCTAATCATCGCTTCCGGCTCGAAGTCCAACCAATTCGGCTGGCCGGGGCAGAGTCTTCACGGCGTCCAGGGGCTCTACAGCCTGCAAGATCTGGAGCTGATGGAAAAACACAGCGCCGGGCTGCGCCGGGCGGTGGTGGTAGGAGGCGGCCTCATCGGCGTCGAGATGGCGGAGATGTTCCACTCCCGGGGGATTCCCGTGACCTTCCTGGTGCGGGAGAAGAGCTGGATGGAGCACGCCTTCCCGGCGGAAGAATCGCAGATGATCAACCGCCAGATCCGCAAGAACGGCATCGACCTGCGCCTGGAGACGGAGCTCGACCGCATTCTGGGGGACGATCAAGGAAGAGCCCGCGCCGTGGTCACCAAGGACGGCGAGGAGATCGACTGCCAATTCGTCGGCCTCACCGTCGGCGTCAGCCCCAACATCGCCTTTCTGGAGGGCTCGGGCATCGAATGCGACCGCGGCGTGCTGGTGGATGAGCACCTGCGCACCAGCGCTCCCGGAGTCTTCGCCGCCGGCGATTGCGCTCAGCTGCGCGATCCCAAGCCCGGACGGCGGCCGGTGTCTATGCCTTTACGAGCATAAAGTTTGTCTCCTTCCTTAAATATTTTATAGCGGCGTTGCTGCAATATTTGTTCTAATTTTTCTGAATAATTTAACGAACCAGTTTCTATTTCCGCGCTTAA
>JAXHTF010000260.1 GCA_034211275.1 Acidobacteriota bacterium | reverse complement strand
CAGGGGCACGAGGTGCGCAGCATGGAACAGCTGGTGGCACCCATGGCGCAGATGCCGGAGCTCATCGCCTGTCCTCGGGAGCTGGATTTGCCCGGCATCGAGCGGACGGGACCGGTGGCCCACATCGAGCCCTGCATCCGCGCAGCGGAAACCCCGGACGCCAGCTTCCCTTGGGACCAGCTGCCCAGCGACAAAGAGCTGGTGCTGGTCTCCCTGGGCAGTCAGACGGAGGTCTATTTGGAGCCGGCGCGGCAGCTCTACTGCAAGCTCTTCGAGATGATGCGGGCGGCGGCGGACGAGCCCTGGCATTTCGTCATCTCCGTGGGCAAGGACTTCGACCCGGCGGAGCTGGGCGCCACCGTCGGCGGCGAGACCCCGGACAACGTCACCATCTGCCGCTGGCTGCCGCAGCTCCAGCTGCTGGACCGCGCGGCGCTGATGGTGGGCCACGGCGGCCTGGGGACGATCAAGGAATGCGCCTACTTCGGCGTCCCCATGGTCATCGTACCCCTGTCCCGGGATCAGCCGGACAACGCCCGGCGGGTAGAGCACCACGGCTTCGGTCTGGCCTTGGACCCCGCCACCGCCTCGGTGGAGACTCTCCTGGAAGCGGTGCGCCGCGGCCTGGAGGACGGCGACATGGCGGCATCCGCCCGGCGTCTGAAGGAGGTCTTCCGCAGGGCGGAGGACGAGCAGCGCGGCGCCGTGCTGCTGGAAGGAATCCTCAGCGGGGAGCGTCCGATGGTGGCGGCGGTGGCGGCCAGCGAATCTCTCGCTCCGGGCTTCGCGGGGTGAGGGTGACGGTGGTGCGCCGGTCGCCGAAGCGCAGGATCACCGAGTTGGTCTGAGTCGGCTCGAGATCGAGGAGCAAGCGGTTGGCGACGGTGATGCTGTCGAGGGCGGAGCCTTCCCGGAGCCGCTCCGGCGCTGCGCCGAGGTCGAGCTCGAAGTAGAGCCACACCGCCTTCACCGACCCCTCGCTGCCCACCCAGTGGAGGGCCGCCGGGGTGCCGTCGGCGGTGGTGACGGTGAAGGCCTCCCGCACCAGGTCCGCGAGGAGCTCGTCGCGGGTGGGTCGCTCCGCTGAAGCCGGATCGGAGCTCTGCTCTCCGTGGGCCTCTCCGGGAGCTTCTATCGGCCTTCGGCGTTCCCGTGCTTCCAGCGCCCGCACCAGGTCTTCCGGCAGCATGCGCAAGGCCACCTCGAGACGTCCGGTGGCGGCGTTGAGCTCCATCTCCGCCAGCGTGACGTGGTAGGGGTGGGCACTGGCGGGTAGGCTCCCCAGGACCCCCAGGAGAAGGGCTCCCAGGCGAAGGGCCCCCAGGAGAAGGGCTGCCGCGAGGAAGGTCTGCCGTTGCGATGCGACCCTGGCGATCACCGCCTGCGCCCGCCGCCCTTCTTTGTTTCCGCCGCTTCCTGCATGGGGTTCTTTTCCTGCTCGTGCTTGAACAGCTGGAAGCGGGACTTCACCGCCTGCTTGGGCCAGTGGTTGTTGTCCAGATCGATGTCGGCGGTCTCCCGGTGGGGATCGAGGACGATGGAGACGATCTCCTGCTCCCGCACCAGGAGCTTGCGAACCCGCTCCGGATCGTGGCGCCAGATCTCCGCCGGCAGACGAAGCTCTTCGCTGCTGCCGTCGGTGTATTCGATGGCCAGGATCGCGGGCATCACCAGCCCGCCGACATTCTCCAACTCGAGGACATAGAAGCGGGCGTCGGTGGCCAGTAGCTCTCGTTCGCTCGGGTCGAGATTCTCCAGCAGCTTCTCGTACTCGCCGCGCTGGCTCTCGGTGACGGCGTAGCGGTCGTATTCGTCGGTGTAGAAATCCCGCAGATCGGGGTGGCGGTCGATGCGCCGGGTGATGTCGCCATTGCGCTGCTCGGTGATGCTCTCCGGCTCCTCCTCATCGCGCTGGCGCCGGCGCTGATTCTCGACCTCCGGATCACGGGTGTCGAGCTCGTAGAGGTGCAGATCGGCGATGCCCAGGTCCACCGCGTCGGTGGTGTAGAACCAGCCGCGCCAGAACCAATCCAGATCGACCCCGGAAGCGTCCTCCATGGTGCGGAAGAAGTCCGCTGGCATGGGGCGCTTGAAGCGCCAGCGCCGGGCGTACTCGCGGAAGGCGAAGTCGAAGAGCTCGCGGCCGAGGATGGTCTCCCGCAGGATGTTGAGGGCGGTGGCGGGCTTGGCGTAGGCGTTGTTGCCGAATTGCAGCAGCGATTCCGAGTTGGTCATGATGGGCACCTGGTCGGTGCTGCTCATGAACTCCACGATGTCCCGGGCCTCCCCGCGGCGGGAGGGGTAATCCGCCTCCCATTCCTGCTCACTGAGGAATTGCAGGAACGAATTGAGCCCTTCGTCCATCCAGGTCCATTGGCGCTCGTCGGAGTTGACGATCATGGGGAAGAAGTTGTGCCCGACCTCGTGGATGATCACCGAGATCAGGCCGTACTTCGACAGCCGCCAATGCTGCCGGTCTTTGCCGGCGCCATCCCAATAGGTGCCGTCGTCGTCGGTGCGCGGCCCGTTGAAGCAGATCATCGGGTACTCCATGCCCCCCACCGGGCCGTTCACCGAGATGGCCACCGGATAAGGGTAGGGGAAGGTGTAGCGGGAGTAGACCTCGAGGGTGTGGATGATGGCGTGGGTGGAGTAGTGGCTCCACAGCGGCTCGGCCTCGTTGGGATAGAGGGACATGGCCATCACCCGGTTGCCCCCTTGCTCGATCTGCTGGGCGTCCCAAATGAATTTGCGCGAGCTGGCGAAGGCGAAGTCGCGGACGTTCTCGGCCTGGTAGATCCAGGTCTTCTCGCCGCCGGGGCGGCTGGCCTCGTTGGCCTCCGCCTCCTCCTGGGTGACCACGAAGACCGGCTTGTCGGCGCTTTCCGCCTGCTCCAGCCGCCGGCGCCAGGCGGGCTCCAGGACCTCGTCGGGGTTCTGCAGCACGCCGGTGGCGGCCAGCACGTGGTCGTCGGGGACGGTGATGTGGACCTCGTAATTCCCCAGCTCGAGGGTGAACTCACCGCGCCCGAGGAATTGTTTGTGCTGCCAGCCGCCGGAGTCGGTGTAGGCGGCCATGCGTGGGAAGAATTGGGCGATCTCGTAGATGTAGTTGCCGTCCTCCTCAAAGTATTCGTAGCCTGATCGTCCGCCCATGGTCTTGGCATCGTTGAGGGGATAGCTCCAATCCACCTCGAAGGAGGTGCTCTTCCCGGGGCCCAGGGGCTCCGGCAGGTCGATGCGCATCATGGTTTCCACCTCGGCGTGGGGCAGCGGCTTTCCGGCGGCGTCGGCGACGCGGTGGATGGTGATGCCGCCGCGGAAGCCGCGCCGGGAGAGGATCTCGGCGAAATCCTTGTACGAGAGATCTTCGAAGTCCGGCGCCAGGGTCGCCAGGGCGCTGATGCGCTGCGGATCGAAGAGATTGGGATCGAGTTGCATCCACAGATAGCGCAGGGTGTCCGGCGACTGGTTGTGGTAGCTGACGGTCTCGGAGCCTTCGATGCGCTGCTCCTCGTCGTCCAGGCGGATTTCCATGCGGTAATCCGCCCGCTGTTGCCAATAGCCGTGGCCCGGCGCGCCGGAGGCGGTGCGATAAGCGTTGGGAGTGGGCAGAATCTCTTCCAGCTGGCGAAATTTGTCGCGGCTGAAGTCCTGCCCTGCGGCGGTCTTCGGTGGGGCCAGCACAGCGGCGACGAGAAGCAGGCTCAAGACGAGGACGAGGCGCGGACGAGGTGACGGCATCGGGACTCTCCCAGGGGGGATTGCAGTGAGACTAGGCATCCTAGCAGCCTGGGGCACAAGTCAGACGCCGAGAAGCGCCGGCTTTGGCTTGCGGTGGGGGCTCAGAAGCCTTTTCCAGGAGAGGCCCTTGGCATGAAAGAAGCACAGCCAAGAAAAGCCCAGCCATGAAAAAAAGCTCCCCCGGGGTGGGGGAGCCTTGATTCGGTGGTCGAGAACGAAGGAGGAGGTCAGGAGTCGCCGTCGGAGCTCCCGTCCATCTTCTTCCCTTCCTCGGCGGGCTTCTCCGTCGCCACCGGCTCGGGCTTCACGTGGTCCGTCAGCCATTCCTCCTTGGAGTGGTACCAGTGGATGGAATTCTGCGGCTTGAGGATCCAGTGGTTCTCGTCCGGGTAGTAGATCAGCCGGCTCTCGACGTCGCGGTTCTGCAGCGTCTGGTAGAGCTCGATGCCGTGGTTCAGGGGCACCCGGAAATCCTGACCGCCGTGGATCACCAGGGTCGGCGTGTCGAAGTTGCCGGCGCCGAAGTGGGGGGAGTTGCGCTGGTAGACCTCCGGGCTCTCCCAGAACTCGCCGTGGCGGCGCTTGCCGCTGCCGTAGTCGGCGGCGTATTGGGTGAAGGAGTTGTACACCGCGGCGTGAGCGATGAGGGTCTTGAACGGATGCTCCCGCCCCAGGATGACGGAGGTCAGATAGCCGCCGTAGCTGCCGCCGCCGGCGGCCATGCGGTCGCCGTCGATCCACGGCTTGTCCGCCAGCAGCTGGGCGGCGGCGAGGGTGTCCTGGTACGGCATCTCGGCCCGCTCCGGGTTGATGGAGTCGGCGAAGTCCTGACCGAAGCCGCTGGAACCGTGGAAGTTGTGCCAGGCGGTGACATAGCCCCAGCCGGAGAAGACCTGGGCGTTCCAGCGCCAGTGGAAGCTGTCGTGGATGCCGTTGTGGGGACCGCCGTGGATCAGCAGGTAGAGGGGCCACGGCTTGCTCTTGTCGAAGCCCGGCGGGTAATTGATCCACATCTGGATCTCATCGCCGTTGGCGCCGGTGTAGGTGACGCTCTCGTAGGTGCCGAAATCCACTTCGGCGAGGACCTCGTCGTTGAAGTGCGAGAGCTGGGTGGCCTCGCCGCTGCCGGCGTCCACCCGCACCAGGGTCGGCGGCTCGAGGAAGCTCTGGCGCAGGGCCACCACCACCGGTCCGTCGCCGGCCACCGCCAGGGAGCTGAAGGTTTTCTCGCCGGTGATGGCGGCGGGGGCGCCGCCCTCCACGTCGATGCGGTAGATGCGGCGGTTGCCGGCATCGTCGATGGCGCCGTAGAGAGCTTGGCTGTCCGGAGCCCACACCAGCCCGGAAGCGGAACGGTCCCAATCCTGGACGCCGGTGCGCTGGCGGTTGGTGCCCTGCTGGCGGTCGTGGAGCACCAGGCGCAGGGTGTCGGCGTAGAAGCCGTTGATCTTCTGGCGGGTGAAGGCGAGCCATTTGCCGTCGGGGCTGTAGAGGGGGCTGTAATCCTGACCGCGATTGTCCTCGGTGAGGTTGCGCGCCTCGCCGCCGCCGGCGGGGACGACGAAGATGTCGAAGTCGGGATCGGTCTGATCGTTGAGGCTGTCGGCGGAGAAGGCGATCTCGTCGCCGTTCGGGGAGATGTCGTAGGCGTCGCTGCCGGCGCCGGTGCGGTCGAGCTCGAAGCCGGTGCCGAGGGTCACCGGCTGGACGCTCTTGCCGTCGAGGGTGACGGTGTAGAGGTGGGCCTGGCGGTCGTCGATCCAATGATCCCACCAGCGGATGATGGCGTTGTCCCACTGCTGAGCGGTGACCTTCGATTCTTCCTTCTCTTTCAGCCGTTCGGCCATGGCCTCCCAGTTCTCCGCATCGGGCCAGACGCGGGAGATGAAGGCCAGCTTCTTGGAGTCCGGGAACCACTTGGGGGCCGAAACCCCGGTGGGCACCTCGGTGACCCGGCGGGCCTCACCACCGGCGGTGGGGAGCACGTAGAGCTGGCTCTGCTCGTCGTCGCCGCGCTTGGAGACGAAGGCGATCCACTGGCCGTCGGGGCTCCACACCGGGCTGCTGTCGCTGGCTTCGTGGGTGGTGAGCTGGCGCGCCTCACCACCGTCCGTGGGGATCAGCCAGAGGTCGGTGTAGCCCTTGTCTTCCTCCACGTCGTAGCGCGTCACCGGCAGCACCGCGGCGCTGCCGTCGGGGCTCAGGCTGGGAGCTCCCAACCGCTGCATCTGCCACAGGGTTTCGGCGGTCAGGGGCTGGACATCCTGGGCGGAAGCGAAGGAGGTGGAACCGGCCATCAAGAAGGCTCCTAGGACAATGAATAGGGTTCGTTTGAGCATGACTACGTCTCCGTCACCGTTGAATGATGCTGGGGAGTGGGTGCTGCGCAATGATTCGCGGACCCGAGAGTATTGAGAATACCAGACGCTCCGAGAAGGTGAGGTGGACTCGCTTCGCCCCACCGTGCCTCCATCTCGCCATCTTTCCTGCCTCCTGCCGCCGGATTCGGCTGGTCTGATGCCGGCCAACAAGGGAGGAATGAACGATGGACAACGAGACCTGGAAGAATCCTATCCGCCGCTTCGGTGAATCCGCCTTCGGCAAACTCTTGATGCTTGGCTTTCTGCTCCTGCTCTTGCTCTTGCCGGTGGCGCGGATCACCGCGCTGGTTCACGAGCGCATGAGCCGGCAGGCGCAGGTGGCCTCGGAGATCACCGCCAACTGGGGCCGCTCTCAGAGCCTCACTGGCCCCGTGCTCTCCATTCCCGTATGGCTGGCGCCGCCGGAGGAAGCGGAGGCGGCAGCGGGTGGTGGCTGGGTGCCGGCGGTGGAGGAGGCCGCCCTGGACGGGGCGGCGCGCAAGGCCGACGACCCGGCGCCGGTGTGGCGGCGCCACATGGTCCACGTTCTGCCCCAGGAGATCAACTGGCGCGGCAGCCTGGAGCCGGACGTCCGCTATCGGGGCCTCTTCGAGGTGGTGGTTTACGAGGCGCGGATCCAGGCTTCCGGCACCTTCGAGATTCCCTCGGTGGCCGGCGCCGGCGCTCGCCCGGATTGGAGCGCCCTGCAGCTGAACCTGGGGATCTCCGACGTTCGCGGTCTGCAGCAGCGGGTGGAGCTGCAGTGGGACGGCGAGGAGCTGGAATTCCAGCCCGGCGCGCCGCGGACGGCGGGAATCTCTGGTGGCATCCATGCGGAGCTGCCGGAATTGGCAGCAGCCCAAGCCGAGCCCGGAACCCTCGTTCCCTTCGCTTTCGAGCTGGTGCTGCGGGGCTCCGGGGAGCTCTTGGTCCAGCCCCTGGGGGAGAGCACCCATGTCGAGCTCGCCGGCCCCTGGACGTCCCCGGGTTTCGTCGGCGCCTTCCTGCCCACCGAGCGGCAGATCGATGACGACGGCTTCACCGCCGTCTGGCAGGTGCCCAACTTCGGCCGCGACTTTCCGCAGCTGTGGTGGAACGACGTGGTCAATGGCCAGGAGCTGGCGGCGGCCGGTTTCGGCGTCGAGCTGGTGCTGCCGGCGGACGCCTACCAGCAGACCGAGCGCTCGGTGAAGTACGCGGTGCTCTTCATCGTCCTCACCTTCGGCACCTTCTTCCTGCTGGAGCTGCTCAGCCCGGTGCGTCTGCACGCGGTGCAATACCTGCTCATCGGCTTTGCTCAGAGCCTTTTCTACGTCCTGCTCCTGGCCCTCGCTGAGCATCTCGGTTTCGGCCCCGCCTACGCCCTCGCCGCCGCTGCCACCGTTGGCCTCATCGCCGTCTACTCCCACAGCATCCTCGCCGGCCGTAGGCCCGCCCTCGCCGTCTTCGGCTGCCTGGGCCTGCTCTACGGCTACCTCTACATCCTCCTCCAACTAGAGGACTACGCCCTCCTGGTCGGCGCCCTAGGCCTCTTCGCCGCCCTCGCCGCCCTGATGCTGGCCACCCGCAAGCTGGATTGGTTCACGCTGCGGTTCGAGGGCGCCGCTCAGCGGTAAACAGCCCGCCGGGTTGTCCCGAGCAGCGATAAGCTTCCTCCATGCCCAAGATCAGTGCCGGCCTGCTGATGTTCCGCCGCCGGGATGCTCCGGAGCTCTTTCTGGTCCATCCCGGCGGACCGTTCTGGGCCAAGAAGGATCGCGGAGCCTGGTCCATCCCCAAGGGCGAGGTGGCGGAGGGGGAGGATTTGCTGGCGGCGGCCCGGCGGGAGTTCGAGGAGGAGACGAGCTTCGTGCCCTTGGGACCCTTCTTGCCTCTCCCGCCGGTACGCCAGAAAGCGGGCAAGGAAGTGCACGCCTGGGCCTTCGAGGGCGATCACGATCCTGCCCGGCTGGTGAGCAACCTCTCGATCATCCACTGGCCGCCGGGTTCTGGGAAGACGATGGAAATCCCGGAGATCGATCGCGGCGGATATTTCTCTCCACAGGAGGCGCGGGAGAAGCTGAATCCGGCGCAAGCGGAGTGGGTGGACGCCCTGATCGATGTCTTAGGAGCTTGCTGAAAAACCCGCGTCGCGCTCCGAACGGCTCTTTTCGGCCGAATCTTCGTTGTCGAACCTCGACGATTCCCGAATCGCCTGCGGTTCTCCGCCTTGATTCTGCTCGAAAA
>JAXHTF010000259.1 GCA_034211275.1 Acidobacteriota bacterium | reverse complement strand
TGGACCACCTGGAATGCCCAGAGTGTGACGGTGAGTCCCGGCGAGCTTCGAGGCATGCCCCGGAGGCACCCGCTTGGGATCGGCGGTGAGGGAGGTGATGACCGGCGCAGCATCCATCAACAGCACCGGGGTATCGCGGTCGGTCTGTTCCCGATAGCCGGTAACCCGCTTCTCGACGATGAAGGTGGTGGTGCTGCCCGGCGGGTTGAGGGTTTGCACGCCGGAGAGCACGAAGCGCACGCTCTCGTTGGCCCGGAGGATCGCCTCGGTCTGGGGGAAGAGCGCCCAGTAGGGGCCGAGAGCCGACGAGGTCATGGGCGAGACCCACCAGTTGGGGTTGTCCGGCGCCGGCGAGAGGGTGAACGCCGCCGCCAGCTCGCGGGTCGCCAGCCGGCCCGACTCCGGTCCCCAGGGGAAGTACACGTAAAGCCGGTCCAGCCGCGGTCCGGTGTAGCTCTGCTCAGCCCCGGGAAGCGGATCCTCGGGGGTCAAGCGGGCGACATTCTCCATCTCCACCACCGGTGCCGCATCGGGGTTCTGGATGTGGATCTCCAGGGTGTTGAGGGTCGGCAGGCTGGGATCCACCGTCACCGCCACTTGGGCCTGGGAGCTCAGCTTGGGGTTGGCCAGCAAATAGAGCAGCTGCAGCCGGGAATCCGAGGTCATTTGTCTCTCCCGTCCACGAAGGCGTCGCTGAGCTTCAGCCAGCCGTCGTTGATGCGGTAGGGCGCCTGCGGGAAGCGGGCGATGCTGTCCTGGCCCTGGATTTCCTGAGGCGGGCTCCAGACGGTGACGTTGGGCTGGGTGACCCAGGACCAGCTACCGTGGATATCCGCCGGAAGGGGCACCTGGAAGGCGCCCTGCTCCGCCAGCACCGGGCCGACGCGGAAGGTCAGGTCGATGGCGGCAAGGGCCTGGGAGACGCCGGCGGTGGGCAGGTCGCGCTCGATCTGCGGCACGAAGTCGGCGAGAACGTGGATGGGCGCCCGCGGGTCCGCCACCATGGTGACGTAGGTGGGCTCCGCCGCCGGGTTGGCGGTGAGCCGCACCCGTTGCTGGTACCGGACGTAGTCGGAACGCTCCACCGGCGCCTCTAACAGCTTGGAGTTGAAGCGCTGGTAGTCGTCGCCGAGAAAGTAGCCCACCACTCCGTCCCGCTGCTGCCGGACGTCGCCGATCTGCACCGGCAGCTCGACGTCGAGGAATCCGTCGGTGACGAACTGGCTGGTGTCGTAGAAATGTTTCAGGGCATCCCAGCTCTCGTTGTAGTCCGGCAATCCCTCGAGCTCCACCTTCATCGCCATGCGCACCAGCGCCATGGGCCGCCCCACCAGCACCGGCAGGTTGCCGTAGTTGGCGGCGCTGCCGGTGAGCACGATGGTGGAGAGGGTGCGGTTGAGCACCACGATGAAATCGCTCAAGGCGCGCTCACCGACGCCGCCGAAGTGCAGCAGGCCGTTGATGAAGCTCTTGAGGTGAGGGTTGAGGTTGGGGTCGTCCAGGGACGGCTGGGCCCCCACCGCGGTGGTGGTGCCCGGCGTCTCCACCCAGCGCACCGCCGAGCCGTCGCCGCCGAGGGCACCGTCCAAGAGCTGCAAGGCCCCCAACGAGCCCCCGGCCTCGTCGTAGACCATCAGCGAGCTGTCGAAGTAGTTGGGCACGATCCAACCGATGAGGGGCGAGGTGGCGGGATCGGAGGTGGTGATCACCTGGTCGTCCCGGGAGTCGATCCACTCGATGCTCAGACGGCTCGGCTGAACCACCCGTGGGGTCAGCTGGATGAGGCTGGGATGGCCCTCGGTGATCAAGGGCTTGGAGAGCACCGGATCATATTGCTGACCTTCGTCTACCAGGCGCTGACTCTGTCCGAAGGCTCCCACCACCCACAGGCGCACGATCTTGCAGTGGCCGGCGCGCAGCGGGGAGTAGCCGTTGTCCGGCAGCGGCGAGAATTCATTCTGCTGGTCGATGCCCTGGGTCACCTGCCGGCCGAGATTCTCGTTGAAGAAGTCCACCACCGGCATCTGGAGGGTCTCCCGGCGCATCACCAGGCTGTTGCTGAAACCGCTCAAGCTTTGGGACAGCACCTCGAGATTCTTCAGTTCCTCGTAGATCGCCATCAGCTCTTCCCTATAGGGCGAGTCGGGGTGATCCTCGATGTACTCGAGCAGCCGCTGCGCCAGGTTCTCCGGCGTGTTGGGGGTGAGCACCGTGCGGCCGCTGTAGCGGAATTTGGGGTCTCCGGGGTCCCCCGGCTGGAATTGGGTGTTCCACGCGTAGTCGGTCTCGGTGAACATCCACTTTTCGTTGCAGCTGGGTCCGGAGGTGTCGCAGATCTTGAGCTCTCCGGGCATCCGCGCAGAAGCGTTCCAGAACACGTCCCATTGCACATAGATGGGGGCCCAGGGCTGAGCCCAAGGATCCACCGCCAGCTTGTAGGGATAGACCCCGGTGAGCCCCGCCGCCAGCGCCAGCCGCTGGGGCCTCAAGACCGGATGGAGGGCTCGGAGGTCGCGGTAGAGATAGCCATTGAAGGGAGCGGTCTGGATCTGCTCGATGCTCTGGGCCACCGCCGCGATCTGCTGCTCGTTGGGGTCGTCCACCCCCGCCAACCCCCAGGCGGAGAGGGACATGAGGCGGTCCATCGTGGTGTCCAAGAGCAGCGTCTCGATGAACAAGGCCTGGACGTCGGCGGGGATCGCCGGCCCCGACGGGAACTGGCCGTAGTAGACCTGCAGCTGAGTCTCGGTGATGGTCTGGCTCTCGTGGCCCGGCACCGGGGTGGTGAGGCCGCTGACGGTCTGGCCGGTGATGCGGCAGGGCAGGCTCTGGCCTTCCGCCAGGGCTTCGTCCTCGCCGTGGGCAAAGGAGCGCTGGACGCCGTCGCCGGCGAAAAGCACCACCGGATCGTTGCCCTGCCAGTAGCCGGCGGCGGGGGCCAGGACCACCTGGTAGGCGGGCATCAGCTGGGCCACCTGCTGCTGCAGATTGTTGGCGGCGGCATCCCGTTGCTGCTCGGTGGTGGCGAGCTGCCCTTGAGCATCGCGCACCTGCTCCTCGAGGCGCTCGATGACCTCGATGATCTGCTGGGTGGTGATGCCGTTGCTGGCGACCCCCTGGTTGCTGGCGGCGCGCAGTCGGCGGTCCAGCTCCTCCCGAGGCAGGATCAGGGCCGTGCCCTCGAAGCGGGTGAAGATCTCGTCCACCACCCGGGAGACGTCCTCCCCCTTGGCCAGCAGCGGCGAGAAGTCCAGCAGCGCCTTGCGGAACCACGCCGAATACAGCTCCCATTGCAGACTCTGGAGCTGGTTCTCCTCGGCGGTGAGCTGGCGCTGCAGGTTGTTGACCGCGGTGAGGGCCTGCCCCACCGGGGCCGGGAAGGGCTCGCCGCTGGAGTCGTCGTCCCGCTCCTCGGCCCGCTGGCTGTCCCGCAGCTGCACCTGGAAGATGGCGCCGGCGGGCCGCCGGCCGAAGGTGTGGTCGTGGAGGATCTGCTCCAGCTTGACCACGCCGTCGGGCTGCTGGAGCACGTCCAGAGCGTCGTAGATGAAGGCTTCGAAGAGCTCCTCGATGCCGATTCCGTCTGGGGTCACGGTGTGCCCATCCTCCGCCAGCTCCCGGGCCACCAGCGCCGAGATGGCCTCCGCCGAAGTGTTGCCGACGGCGATCTCCGGGGTGCCCTCGGGGATGCCGCTGGGATAGTCGGCGTCCGCGCCCTGCCAGTCCACCGCATAGACCATGCCCTGGCACAGGATGTCCGTGGGCAGCGCCGGATCCTCCTCCGGCCCGGCCTCGGCGGATTCCCCTTCGATGGGCGCATCGCACACCGACCCGGCGGGGAATCCTCCCGGATCCTCTTGCAGACACCAGCGCAGCTCCGCCATGCGTTCTTCCCAAACCGCGGCGGTGTTGGCACCGAAGAGGGGGTTCTCCGCCGGGTCGGCATACCAACCGGCGACCATGTAAGTGACCTTGCCGCCCTGGGGCAGCTCCCGCAGGTCGTCGTAGAAGCCGAAGACGCTGCGGCTGTTGGGATAGGCGGCGGAGAAGACCGGGTCGCCGGGGCCTAGGGCGGTGAGGTTGGACTCCGACTCCGGCGGATTGCCGCCGTCCCAGATGGAGTAAGGGTAGGCGCGGCCGATGTACCTCCACAGAGGCCAGTTGCTGTTTTCGTACGGCTCATCGAGGTTCTGCGGCCAGGAGACGGCGGAATAGCCGAGCACCTGGATATCGGCCTCCCGGGGCACCAGGGAGTAGTAGAAAGTGCCGTTCTTCAGATACCAGACCTGGGCTTCGCGGTTGAAGCTGAGGCTGGCGGTGGAAGCGATGGTCAGACCCAGATCCTGCTCCAGGGCCTGCCGTAGCGGCGCCGAGATGGGACCGTTCTTGAGCTCCGGCTCCAGATCCTTGCTGATGGGGCCTTCCACCACCCGCCCGTATTGGTTCTTGCTCAGCTCGTCGCTGACCACCACCCAGCTCTTCAAACCGACGGTCTTGCCCTCGTCATCAGCGTGACTGCGCAGCACGAACCAGCGGTTGGGGGCCTGGGGATAGCGGATCTCGTCGCTGGAACCGATGGCCACCGTCGGCGGCTCCTCGTAGCCCGCGCCGGGGGCGGTGACGGTGATGGCGGTGACCTCGCCGGAGGCGGAGACCTGGGCCTCGGCGCGGGCTCCGGTGCCGCCGCCGCCGCTGAAGGTGACGAAGGGCGGATCCGCGGGATCGTAGCCGAAGGAAGGCTGGAGCACCTCGATGCTGCCCACCCCACCGCCGTCGAGGATCGCCCGGGCCGCCGCCTGCCCCTGAACGCCGTGGGTCAGGGCATCCGGCAGCGCCCAGCGCAGATGCGCTCCGGCGGGCATCTCGACGGCGGTCTGGAACGGCTGGGGCTCGAGCTCGGTGCCCAGGGTGAGACCGAACTCCAGGAGCCCGAAGTTGGGGGTGACGTTGGACCACGTGGTGGCCTCGCGGTTGGCCCCGATGAGCAGGGCCTCCACCGCCATGGGCACCAGCAGCCGCGGAGCGTCGTCGGTGGCCCCGGACAAGGAATGGGGCGAAGAATCGGCACCAAAAGAATGACCTGCGCTCACGAGGGATCCTCCTCACGGGAGTCGAATAAGAAGCGATTGAGGGCTGCCCGATCCTCCGCCAGCTGCTCGGCGACGGGTTTGCGCCGGGCTGGCTGGCCGGTGTCAGCTTTGGAGGAAGCTTCGGAAGCAGCTTCGGAAGAATCAGTGGCGCGGAAGATGTGCTGGCTGGCGCCCTCGACCATTTGGAGGGCGAAATGAGCGCTGGTGAAGGCCTCTTCCGAACCTTCCCAGGCGGGGGGCGAGAGCCCCTTGAGCTTGCTCACCATGCTCTTGCGCAGCTGGTTGATCTCCACCACCCGGGTACTGGCGGAGCGCAGCGGCACCGGCACCTCGGCGCCGTCGATGAACTCCCCCACCGTGTAGCCACCGATGCCCAGGCCGCGCAGCTGCTTGGAATAGCTGTCGGCCTGCAGCTGGGCGGTTGGGGCCCCGTCGGCGTCTTCGCCCAGGGAGAGAATGGCGCCGTAGGTGATGCCCTCCTTGGGCTCGTGGATCTGGACGCAGCCGAAGGGACCGGCAAAGAGGCAGAGGAGCACGTCCGGCGACAGCCGGCTCATGCGGATCAACTCCACCTCGGCGCCGCTGCATTGGGTGTTGGGGCCGCTGCCGCTGGCCGCCGCGGTGGCCCGCACCTCCAGCCCCGGCCAGCCGGAGACCAGCGCCGAGCGCAGCAGAAAGCCGCTGTAATTCGTCTCCGCCTCCGGCACCGCCTGCGCCGGCCGCCGCAGCCGGCGGCGGCGGTGGTTGATCATCGGGTGCTCCGACCGGCGCACCAGCACCGGCCCCACCGCGGCGTCGTGCTGCTGGTCCATGTCGGTGAGCCGCCCCAAGCTCAACGCACCGTCACAAAGGGCGTCGACCCAATTCTGGTCGAGGGTGAAAAAGCGGATGGACTCCGGCGGCAGCATGGCGTTGTCCGGCACCAGGTAAGGAAAAGGGATCCCCTCCAGGCGGCGCAGCCGGCCGATGAATTCCTCCACCAGGTGCTGGGGATCGTCTCCCTGCCCTTCGGTAGGCCTCAAGAGGGCCCGCCAGTGGGCCGGCCGGGCCACCAGCTCGGAGATATGACGAAAGAGCTCGGCGCTCGGAACTAGGGTCGGCATCAGCGCTTTCCTCCTCGGTGAATCTTCGCCAGCAGAGCGTCCAAGACCTCGTCCGGGGGCTGCTCCAAGACCTCCAGTACTTCGGACCGTTCGAGCAGCCCCGGCAGGCTGGGGCGGCGCCGTTCGAGGCCCGAGGGATCCGCCGGCGCACCCAGCAGCGGCGGACGATCCTCCCCGGCGGGCGGCACCAGCCGCGGCCCCAGGACCTGGCCCCAGGCCTTCATCCAAGCGCGGTCGAAGACCTGCCGCCCCAGGAGCTCCTGGAAGTCCTCCGGCAGCGGCAGCCGGAAGCTCAGCCGATGCATCAAGAAGCTCCGGGAGGCGAGGGTCATGAGGGCGTTCTGATGATCGTCCCGCAGCCGGGCGATGGCCGCGGCGAACTCGCCGTCCTGCAGTCCCAGCAGCCGCCCCACCTGCCAGGCCGCGGCGTAGCTGACGTCGAAGAGGCCGGTGGCGGGGTCGAAGCGCAGCGCCGCGTCGCCGTTGGCGTAAGAGTCCGGAGTGTTCTTGGGCATAGTGAGGGGCAGCATGGGGCCGCGGTACCAGCTGACGTTGGGCTCGCCCTGGCGGGTGGTGTGATTGAGGGCGGTGTAGCCCATGCTGAAGGCGCTCGCCACCTGATTGCTCGTAATCTGGTTATGGGCTCCGGTGCCGGGAAGCTGCAGCCGGTCGACGGAGAGGCCCGCGGTGAGCTGGTCGAAGGTCTGGTCGTCGTCGACGTTCTCGAAGGTCCAGGACAGCAGCACCACGAAGCGCACCGCATCGTATTTCGCCGGATCGACCTGGTTGGGAAAGAAGATGTCGGTCTCCTCGGTGCCATACCCCTCCATGGAGACCAGGAATTGCGTGTTGCTCTGGCCGTTGGCGGGGAATCGGTTGGCGACCACCGCCGAGAACCAGCCGGTCTCGGTGGTGGCGGTGAGCTCCTTGTTCATCACGCTCACCAACCGGGCTCCGGCGGTGTAGATCAGATCCTCCCGGCTCGGCACCAGCTGGTTGATCAGGGCCGTGGGGACGTCCACCACCATCAGCTGGGAGTCCAGGTCTTCGCCGGTCTCGAAGGCGAGGTGGGGCCCCAACACCCGCGCCGGCGGGTTGAGCAATTGGGTGACGGTGACGGTCTGGATGGCGATGGGATTCTGGGGATCGGCGTTGATCTCCGATGCGTCGAGGCTCAACAGCCACAGCCACGGCACGAAAGGTTTGTCCTGGGGGAGCGAGCCGTCGACGGTGCGCTCCCAGGGCAGGCTGCGGCGATCGAAGACCAGGTGCGGCAGGTACTTTTGGAAGTGCCCGCGATTGCCCGGCGGCGGGAACATGGAGTGCACCAGCGCCGGATCGAGGGTGAAGCGCGGGCCGTTGACGGTGAAGTCGTACTCGCTGTGGATGGCGTCGGCGGAACCGCCGTCCCAGGCCAGGGTCTCGTCCAGCGCGAGGCGGAAGTCCCCCGCCGGCAGCGGCGGCGGAGCGGCGTCCACGAAGACGATCTCCAGATCCTCCGCCTGCACCCACTGGCTGTGCTTGAGAGAAGGATCCCGCAGCAATCCGGAGCCCGCCGGCGCTGCCGGGGAGTCTTCCGTAGCCTCCTGGGAAGCCGGCTTCGAGGACGCTTCGCCAGCGTCCTCCTGCTGCGCCGGAGAGGAGAAGGAAGGCACGTCCAGCTCCTTGGTGTCCTCTTGATCCAACGAGGTGTCGAGCTCACTCATGGTCCACCAAACCTCCCAGGGGTACGAGGGTGGGAGCCGCCAGGAAGACCTGGTCGGCGGTCTCCGCCAGCAGGCTGGTGTCCACGTCCACGTAGGTGGGCAGACCGGCGGCGGCCAGCTCCGCCAGCAGCTGCTGACGGGTCTGGAGCACTTCGGGATTGCTCAATGCGTTCATTTCGGCGGTGATGACCTCCCGCGGAGTGCATTGGGGCACATTGCAATATTGGGGTTGGGTGGGGGGCTGAACGTTGCCCCATTGGAAGTCGCTGACGCCGGGACGGGCGAATTGGAGATTCTCGATGGGCACCGGCAGAGTGACGTCGTAATCGTAGGGCTTGGGCCGTAGCCGCAGCCCCACCACCACGTCGGGAATCACCGTGTCGGAGGACAGCTCGTTCACCGGATCCGGGTTCCACATGGCCCGGGGCACGCTGGCGGTGAGGCCCACCACCTCGTAGAGGGAGGCAGTGACCTCGTCCGCCAGGCGCTCGTAGACCGGTGCCAATCCTGCCTCGGCGGTGTTCTTGCTCAGGGTCAAGCGGTG
>JAXHTF010000258.1 GCA_034211275.1 Acidobacteriota bacterium | reverse complement strand
CAGGATCTACGCTATTTGGGAGTCTTCTTGGATTTTACAGCGGGGAGCTGAACGGGGCTCGCCGGGTCGCGGATTCGTGCGAGCTCCCTCAGGCAGTCGGCGCGGTTCGCCGATGCAGGCTGCCGCTCTGGCCTGCATCGGCCGCTTGGCGCCACACCTTCAGGGTTTCCTCCGCGGCCCGCTGCCAGCTGAAGCGTTGAGCGTTGGCGGTTCCCTTCGTTGCGAGATTCTGAGCTAGATCGGGATTGGAGAAGAGCCCCTGGAGGGCGTCGGCCCAGGCCTGAGGGTCTTCTGGCGGGGCGTAGAGAGCTCCGTCACCGGCGACTTCGCGGAGCACCGGTAGATCGCTACACACCAGGGGGGCGCCGGCCTGTTGGGCTTCCACCGCCGGTAGACCGAAGCCTTCGTAGAGGGTGGGGAAGACCACCGCCCGAGCCCGGTGGTAAAGCGCCGCCAGTTCCTCGTTGGCGAGGTAGCCGAAGCGCAGCAGCCAGCCCTCGGAAATGCCGGCCTCGAGCTCGGCGTCGAGGCTTTCGGCCTTCCAGCCCCGTTTCCCGCAGAGCACCAGAGCCGGGACCTCGACGCCCCGTTTTCTCAGCTCGCGCCAGGCGGCGAGCACGGTCCCCAGATTCTTCCGCGGCTCGAGGGTCCCCACGTGGAGGCAGAAGCTCCTGGGCGTGTTCTCCGGAGGGGTTCCCGGCTCCACTGCGCTGAGCTGACCGGGGCCGTGGAGCACGGCGTGGACCCGCTCCGGTGGGGCCAATTCTTCCTCCACCATCTCTTGGCGCACGGCCTCGCTGGGAGTGATCAGGTGGGCGGCTCGGTCCAGGGTCTTGTCGAGGCGAGTCTCCAGGTCCTCGAGGGTTTTCTCCCGCAGAGTCCACGGCACCTCGCGGAAGGCCAGGTCGTGGATGGTGGCCACCAGGGCGCCGCGGCAGAAGAGGAAGCGGCGAGGGGCGAAGAAGTTGGGGGCGAAGACGACGCGGTTTCGGTGGATGGCGAGGAGTAGCGGCTGCAGGCGCTGGACGATCTGCGCCAGACGCCAGGGCGGTAGGGAAAGATCCTCCGGCGCGTCGTAGCGCACCACCTCCAGGGCCGGCCCCGCCGGCAGCTCCACCACCGGTTCCGGGGCGTCGGGGATGGGAGCGATTTGCGGGCCGTAGAGACGCAGGCGCAGGTCGTCCCGATGGGCGAGGTGCTCGAGGAGGCGGTAGAGATACCATCCGATGCCGGTGAGGGGCTCCCAGAAGGCGCAGATATCCACCGCCACAGTGAGGCGCTCTTCCCGCCGCAGCTCGCGGGTCTTGGCAAGGGCTGCCCACAACCAGAGCCAGGTCGCCCTCAGTCTCCAGGGGCGCAGCCGGCTGAGCAGGTAGCGCAGCCGGCGGTAGGCGCGGACGGGTAGAGGGCCACGGGGTGTGGAGCTTTGAGAACCGGTTGCCATAGGAACAGCGCATTATAGGCTCTTCAGGCCCGGGGCGTCTTATTTGGGCATTGTGCCCCGGGGGACCGTAGGAACCATTCATGGAACAAAGAACAGCCAATCATCCCAAGCCTCGCCGTCGGCGGAAGCTGCGGCTGCTGGTGGTCGGGATTCTCCTGGTCCTTGCCGCTGGCCACATCTGGTTTTGGTATCTGCCGCGGGCTCATAGCGGCGTCCTGGATGCCGAGGGCGCGCCAGCGAGGGTGCTGTTGGGAGGAGATTTCGACACCGCCGTATGGCTGGCCTATCCGCACCAGAATCTGGCGGCGGTGGAAGGGGTGGAGGATCCGGGGGAGTATCTGGCCGCCGCAGCGCGGCTCTATCGGCGGGAACCCTTGGTGCTGCCGCCTTTTGGTCCGTTTTCGGTGCCGCCGGCGCGGGAGCTGGCGGCGGGTTGGGATGCCGGAGGCGAGCGCTTCGCCGTGGCGGCGCGGGTGTATCCAGCCTTCGCCCTCATCGGCCGGGTTGCGGGTTGGGTGGCGAGCAATCCGTGGCTGTCGGGAGGGGTGGTGGAAGGGCGCTATGGGCGCGTGCAGGTGAGCTGGGATGGGCTGGTTTGGAGCGCCGTGAGTCAGGGCGCTGCCGTGCCCCAGGAAGGCGTGCCCCAGGAGGCCCGGATGCCGCCGTCCGGAGAGCTTCTGGCATTGGCCCGCCTCGGCCAAAGAGCGGGAGTGGTGCCGCCGGGACTGTACTCGTTGCGCCTCGAGGAGGCCGGCTTGTCGGTAGATTTGCTGTCGGTCGATCTGCTTTCGGAAGACTTGCCGGCCGAAGGAGGGCAGATGGGGACGTCCCTGGGGGGCTTGGAAGATCGCCTCGAGCCACCGGTGGGGCTGCTGGGACTGGCGGTGACGGAAGGGCGCCGGCAGGCGCTGGTGCTTTTCGACGGCCCCAGTTTCGCGGTTCTCCAAGATGCTGCTCTCCAAGAGTCGTCCGATGGTCCGAGCCGACCGCCGCTGGCGGGGATGGGGTTGGCGCTGCTGCTGGGAGAGAACGGCTACAGCGGCATCGAAGGGGAATGGCAGCTCCTGGCGGCGGGTCGGGAGGCCTACGATCAGGGGGCGACGCTGGTGGGGCCGGTGTCGAAAGCCTTCGAGGGCTGGCGGTCAGACGATATGCAGCACCTGGTGGCGGCAGTGGTCTCGAATCCTCGGCGGTCGATGGAGATGATGGACGGGCTAGCCGCCGCGTTGCGGGCCATGCCCCTGGAGGACCCTCAGCTGGCTGCCGGCCGGGTCGATGACCTGGAGGTCCTCTTGCGTCCCCTGGAGAGATACGGCTTCGGCTCGGCGGTGATTTTGCGGGACCCGGACCGGGCTGCGCTGCGCCTTCTGCGGCATTCGGCACCGCCCGCTTCCTGAGTGGGGACCGAGTTTGACACCTCTACAACCCATGGCATAAGCTGGCCGCCTTGCCTTGGGAGGGACTCTACGGATGTTGATCAACCTGGAACGCATTCACGACGAGCCTTTCCACTGGGAGGAAACCCTGGAAATCCCGCCCGGCGGGTTGGATCGGTCCGAGGTCACGGGGCTCAGCCCGGTGAACCTGGAAGGCACCATCAGCTTCACCGATCCGGGGTACTATCTGCGGGCTCGCCTGACCTACGAGCAGGAGCTCGCCTGTGACCGCTGCCTGCGGCCGGTCAAGGAGAGCATCGACGAGCCGCTGGAGCTGCTGGTCTTCACCCATCCGGAGGGCCCGGAGGCGGAAGAGCAGGAGCTGGAAGAAAAAGACCTGAGCATCGTCCATATCGATGGGGACGAGCTCGATACGGAGCCGTTGGCGCTGGAACAAGTCCAGCTCAACGTGCCCATGAAGCCTTTGTGCCGTCCCGATTGCGCGGGCCTCTGTCCGAGCTGTGGGGCGAATCTCAACGACGAGAGTTGCAGCTGCGAGCGCGATGAGGTGGATCCCCGTTGGTCCGCTTTGGCAGCGCTCAAGGGCACTCTCGCCGGTGATGAACAGGACGGCGAGAACAGCGACGGCGACTGACGCCGAGGGCTGGCTTCTCGTCGAGTAGGACGCTCGAGCAGCCGCGACCAACGCGACAAATCAACGCGACCCAATAGAGCCGAAAGACAAGCTAGAGGTACTCAGATCATGGCGAATCCGAAACGACGTCATTCCAAGGCCCGTCGCAACAAGCGCCGCGCCCACGATGCCCTCGACCGGCCGGCAGCCTCCACCTGTGCCAACTGCGGAGAGATCAAGATTCCTCACCGCGCTTGCCGCGCTTGTGGTTTCTACCGCGATCGAGAGGTCGTCGAGGCAACCTCGGCCTTCTGATCGGGTACGCTCCTTCCTCGGCCGAGTCCATTGGAGCCTGATGCGACGCCGTTCTCTCGGGCGCTCGGCCAAAGGCTTCTCCGGGTTCCGGACCGGTAGGGCGGGACTCGCAGAGCCCTACCCCTAGAAAGGGACTGCTGGTCCCTGGAGCGGGCCGGTGAATGAGCCGGTGGAACCATGGAAGCGCCGCCGGGAGGCGGTCCAGGCCGGGGCTCGAGCGAGCCGCGGGAACTTCCCAGGAGCTCGATTTCTTGCACGTAGCCGTCGACGCCATGGGCGGGGACTTCGCTCCCCGCGAGGTCGTGACCGGAGCCGTCCGGGCCGCGGCAGACCATGGCGTATCGATTCTGCTGGTGGGGGATAGCGACCGCATCCGGCGGGAGCTCGCCGAGCATGGCGACGCCGGCCAGATCGAGGCTGGCGGCCGCATCGAGTTGGTACATGCCGACGAGGTGGTGGAGATGGACGAGGCGGCCATCACCCCCATTCGGCGCAAGAAGAAATCCTCCATCCGGCTGTGCGCTGATCTGGTGCGGGATGGCCGAGCGGAGGCGATGGTCTCCGCGGGCAACACCGGTGCCGCCATGATCGCCGCCAAGATGGTCATCGGCACCATTCCCGGCGTTCACCGGCCGGCGCTGGCGGCGGAATTTCCCAATCCCCGGGGCCGCACGGTGGTCCTGGATGTCGGTGCCAACGTCGACACCAAGCCCTCCCACCTTCGGGAATTCGCCGTGATGGGGCATTTCTACGCCCAGGAAGTCCACCGCATTCCCTTTCCCAAGATTGGCCTCATGTCCATCGGTGAGGAGGAGTCCAAGGGGACCGACCTGACGCGGGAGGTTTTCCGGGTGCTCAAGGAGACGGGGCTCAATTTCATCGGCAATGTGGAAGGTCAGGACGCCTTCAACGGCGCGGCGGACGTCATCGTGTGCGATGGCTTCGTCGGCAATGTGCTGTTGAAGAGCGCCGAAGCGGTGGCGGAGCTGATCAAGACCATGTTGCGGGAAGAGCTGGACAAGAGCCCCCTGCGCTCCCTGGGCGGTTGGCTCGCGCGGCCGGCTTTCGATAGTCTCTCCCGGCGAACGGATTATCGAGAGTATGGGGCGGCACCGTTGCTCGGGCTGCGGGGCGGTTGCCTGGTGGCCCACGGGCGCTCCAACGCCACCGCCATCATGAACTCGATTCTGCGGGCTCGGGAGCTGGCGACGACGGACGTGCACGGCAAGATCCGCGACAAGGTGGCCCAGCTGCACGACGAAGAGGCCCGCTATCTTGGGGCCCACGAGGCTTCCGGAAGCTGAGCCGGCGCTCCGAATACGGACATCCACAGGCATCCGCGCGCCGAAGATTCGCAACAGCATCGAAAGGACGACACCGTGAGCACAGATTCAGATCAGCCCCAGAGCGGTCCCGCTACGGCCTTTGTCTTCCCCGGCCAGGGCTCCCAGAAGGTGGGGATGGGGGCGGATTGGGCGGAGGCCTTCGAGGTCAGCCGTCGTACCTTCGAGGAAGCGGACGAGGTGCTCGGGTTCGCTCTTTCCAAGCTCTGCTGGGAAGGACCGGAAGACGATCTGCAGCTCACCGCCAACACCCAACCGGCGTTGCTCACTACGTCCATCGCCGCCTATCGAGCGGTGGCGGAGGCGGGGCTGGATCATGCCGTTCTGATGGCCGGTCACAGCCTGGGGGAGTATTCGGCGCTGGTGGCGGCGGGCACGTTGGAGCTGGCGGACGCTCTGCGACTGGTGCGCCGCCGAGGGGAGCTGATGCAGGAGGCGGTGCCGCCGGGGGTGGGAGCCATGGCGGCGATCATCGGTTTCGACGCGGAGCAGGTCCAGGCGGTGGCGGAGGAGGCCGCCGAGGGGGAGGTCTGCGCTCTCGCCAACCTCAACGGCGACGGTCAGACGGTGATCGCCGGCCACCGGGGAGCGGTTGAGCGGGCGGTGGAGATCGCCAAGGAACAGGGCGCCCGCAAAGCGGTGCTGCTGGCGGTGTCGGCACCGTTCCATTCGCCGCTGATGGCACCGGCTCGGGAAGGGCTGACGCCGCTGCTGGCGGCGACGGAGTTTCGCGATCCGCGGGTGCCGGTGGTGACCAACGTCGACGCCCGCCCGGTGACCACCGGTGCCGCTGCCCGAGAAGCGCTGATACGGCAGGTGGATTCCGCCGTTCGCTGGACCGAGAGCGTCAGCTGGATGGCCGAGGAAGGCGGCGTAGAGGCCTTCGCGGAGGTCGGTGCCGGCAAGGTCCTCACCGGTCTCAATCGCCGCATCGCCCGCGGTACTCGTTGCTTCACGGTGTCCGAGCCGGCGCAGATGGAACGCCTGTCGGCGGACGGTGGAGACGACGGCTGATACTGCTTCGCCGGATTCTGATTTCGAGCCACTTCGAGGGGAGATGACAATGTTCCGATTGGATGGAAAGACCGCTCTAGTGACAGGAGCTTCCCAGGGCATCGGCGCCGCCATCGCGCGCCGCCTGGCCGAGCAGGGGGCGTCGGTGATCTTGGCAGCCCGCTCCGTGGACAAGCTGGAGTCGCTGGCGGACGAGATCGCCCAGAACGGCGGCGAAGCGACGGCACTGGCTCTGGACATGACCGAGCCGGAGGCCATGGAGGCGCGCCTCAAGGAGCTACCGGAAGGTTTCGCCGACATCGACATCCTGGTGAACAATGCGGGCATCACCGCCGACAACCTGCTGATGCGGCTGAAGTTGGAGGATTGGCAGCGGGTGTTGGACACCAACCTCACCGGTCCCTTCGCCCTCACCAAGCTGGTCATTCGCGGTATGATGCGCCGTCGTTGGGGCCGGATCATCTCCGTCTCCTCGGTGGTGGGGCTGATGGGGAATATCGGCCAGGCCAACTACGCCGCCGCCAAGGCGGGGCTGGTGGGTTTCAGCAAATCCCTGGCTCGCGAGCTGGGGAGTCGCAACATCACCGTCAACGTCGTGGCACCGGGCTACATCGAGACCGCCATGACCGCGGAGCTGCCGGAGGCTAGCCGTACGGGGCTCACCGACGCCATCGTGCTGCGTCGCCTGGGACAGGTCGACGACGTGGCCTGGCCGGTGGTCTTTCTCGCCAGTGAAGAGGCCGCCTACGTCACGGGCCATGTGCTCAATGTCTCTGGCGGCCTGTATATCTAGTACACTGGCGCAGCGCTTCGCGAGGCCGTGACGGCCGTGCGAGGTCCGCTCTGCCAGATCAAACAAGCTGATTCGAAAAGCATCGACATTCATAGGAGGGAGCAAACCCATGTCCGATCAGGTTGAAGAAAAAGTTCGCGGCATCATCGTGGAACAGCTGGGTGTGGACGCCGACGAGGTGACCCTGGAAGCCAGCTTCACGGACGACCTCGGCGCGGATTCGCTGGACATCGTCGAGCTGGTGATGGCCTTCGAGGAAGAGTTCAACATCGAGATTCCCGACGAAGAGGCCGAGAAGATCAGCCGCGTCCAGGAGGCGGTGAGCTACATCTCCGAGCACCAGGACGACGAGAACTGATCCTCCCTCCGGCATGCCTTCTCGACCCTCCTCGGTGGATTTGCTCCGAGGGGGGCGCTGGGGAGGCTGCTGGTCTGGGGTCGCCAAGCTAAGGCAGCTCGTCTAGGGCAGCTAGCTCGTCTGGGCCGCTGGCCGGAATCGAACGTAGGCCGCTGTTGACTCGCGGTCCATCCCCCCATCCATCCATTGCCGGCCATCGACGGCCGGATCCATGGATAGTAAGCGAGGCCAACCTTGAGCAAAGTGATTCATACCCGCCGGGTCGTGGTGACGGGCGTGGGATTGGTGTCTTCTCTAGGCATCGGGACCACGGACAACTGGCAGGCTCTGCTCGAGGGGCGCTCGGGCATCGGGCCCCTGACCCGCTTCGATACCGAGAATTTCCCTGCGCGCATCGCGGGGCAGGTGCCGGATGACTTCGACCCCGGGAATTACCTGGAGAAGAAGGAGATCAAGAAGGCCGACAGCTTCATCCATTTCGCGCTGGCGGCCGCGGAATTTGCGGTGGGGGATTCGGGGGTTCGCATCGACGAGGAGACCGGGCCTCGGGTAGGGGTGATCATCGGCTCTGGTATCGGGGGCTTGCCGCTCATCGAGCGTACCCACGAGACCTTCCTCGAGCGTGGTCCGAGCCGGATCTCGCCGTTCTTCATCCCGGCTCTGATCTCCAATATGGCCGCAGGTCAGGTTTCCATCATGTATGGCGCTCGGGGCCCCAATTCGACCCCCTGCACCGCTTGCACCTCTGGTTTGCATGCGGTGGGCGATGCCTTCCGGCAGATTCAGCTGGGTTTTGCCGACGCGATGCTCGCCGGCGGCACCGAGGGGCAAGTGAGCGCGCTGGGAGTCGGGGGCTTTTGCTCGATGAAGGCTCTGTCGACCCGCAACGACGAGCCGGAGAAGGCCTCCCGGCCGTGGGACAAGGATCGGGACGGCTTCGTGTGCGCCGAGGGGGCGGGGATCTTGGTGCTGGAGGAGCTGGAGCAGGCTCGAGAGCGCGGCGCGACCATCTATGCCGAGATCGTTGGCTATGGAATGAGCGGTGACGCGTACCATATTTCCGCTCCCCATCCGGATGGCGACGGAGCGGCTCGGGTGATGCAGGCGGCGCTGGAGGATGCGGAGCTGGCGCCGGAGAGCATCGGCTACATCAATGCCCATGGAACCTCGACCTCGCTGGGAGATCAGGCGGAGGTGGAAGCGGT
>JAXHTF010000257.1 GCA_034211275.1 Acidobacteriota bacterium | reverse complement strand
AGCCACCGGCGGCAGGTCCCGCGGGGCGTCAGCGTAGATGCGGATGTCCGCTTCCTCTCGTAACTCGTCGGTCCAGGTGCGGATTTCCTCGTTGAGGCGCTGTTCCCGCAGCACCCGCCGGATGGACTCGCGCACGTCGTCCAGCGGCGGCACCTCCGTGCCTGGGCCGAGACCGGGCACCAACACGTTGCGGTAATACGCGCTGATGTCCTCGTCGCGGATGAAGATGCGCGGCCCCAGCCGCTCCTCGGTGTAGGTCAAAACCATCAGCTGGCGGGTGAGAAGCTGGCGCAGGGCCTGCTGGTCGAGCCCCAAACGCGCAAGCTCATCGCGAAACGCTGCGGCATCCTCGAAGCGCGCCTCGATCTCCGCCACATGTAGCTCCACCGCCTGCACCGGGATCTCCTCGAAGCCAAAGCGCTCGATGGCGTGGAAGCGCAGGCGCTGCTCGATGAGAGAGTCCAGCAACCGCCGGTGGAAGGCATCCTGGCTCTCTTCCGGCTCCGGCGCCACCAGCCCCAGCGCCACCAGCCGCTCGAGATCCGATTCCAGCACCGGATCCTCGTCCACCACCGCCAGCACCCGATCCTCCAGCTGATTCTCGCCCAGAGGCTCTTGGGCCTCGATGAAGGCCGGGCTCAGAATCCAGAGCAGCACGAGAACGAGAACGGCGGTGAAGGTCCCCAGCGGCGCGGAAGCGGTCGGGCAGGTATTGAGGCGTTGCATCATGATGCGGAGATCTTCTCATAGCGGCCGGCCATCCCTCCTCGAGAGCCTGCGTGAGAAGATCCGGGAAATCTTCGGGAGAACCCATGACCGGAAAACTGCTCGTCGTCGCCACCCCCATCGGCAACCTGGAAGACCTGACGCCCCGGGCGCGCCAGGCCTTGGAGGAAGCGGACCTGGTGGCTTGCGAGGACACCCGGCGCACCGGCTGGCTGCTGCACCAGCTGGGCCTCAAACGGCCCCTACTTTCGCTCCACGAGCACAACGAGCGGCGCCGCCTGCCGCGGGTGATTCGGGCGCTGGAGGACGGTCAGACGGTGGTGGTGGCCAGCGACGCGGGCACGCCGCTGGTCTCCGACCCGGGCTTCGTTCTGGTGCGCGAGGCGGCGGCACGGCAGATTCCGGTGACGGCGCTCCCCGGTGCCTCGGCGGTGCTGGTGGCGCTGGTGGTCTCCGGCCTGCCGCCCTTCCCCTTCACCTTCTGTGGCTTCCCGCCCCCCAAGGGCGGCAAACGCCGCACCTTCTTCCGCCGCTTCGCCGAGCTCGACCACACGCTGATCTTCTTCGAAGCTCCCCATCGCCTCCTCGCCAGTCTCGAGGACGCGGCGGAGATCTTCGGCGAGCGGCCGGCGGCGGTGTGCCGGGAGCTGACCAAGATTCACGAGGAAGTTCTGCGGGGATCGCTCCAAGAGCTGCACGACGGGCTGGCGGAGCGCCCCTCCATCAAGGGTGAGATCGTCGTGGTGGTGGGGCCGCCGGAAAAACCATCGAGGAAGGAATCTTCCGGCCGCGAAGACGGAGAGGCGGCCGAAGAGGAGACCGAGACGGCCGGATCTCGAAAGAACCGCCGGCCTCAGCGCAAGCGGGGGGCCGGCCGCCGCCGCAAACGCTCCACCTGAGCCGCCAGCGCCGCCAGCAGACGATCTACCTCATCCTCCGTGTTGGTCATGCCGAAGCTGATGCGCAGGGAGGCGATGGCCTCGTCGTCGTCGAGCCCCATGGCCACCAGCGTGGTGCTGGGCTTGGGGCTGCCGGAGCCGCAGGCAGCGCCGGTGGAGACCGCCATCCCCTCCTCGTCCAGCGCCATCATCAGCTCCTGCCCCACCACCCCGAGGAAGGCCACGTGGCTGGTGTGGGGCAAACGCGGAGACTCGGCGCAATGCACAACCGCGGCGGGAAAGCTCGCCAGTCCGGCCTCGAAGCGATCCCGCAGCCCGCGCAAGAACTCTGACCGCTGATCCAGCTCCCGGTGCGCCAGCTCCGCCGCCGCCCCCAACGCCACGATTCCCGGCACGTTCTCGGTGCTGGCCCGCCGGCCGCGCTCCTGGGCGGCGCCCAGCAGCAGGCTGCGTACGCTACGGCCGGGGCGAATCCATAGGGCTCCCACTCCCGGCGGGCCGTGAAATTTGTGGCCCCCGAGGGTCAGATAGTCGACCCCCAGCTCCTCCACCCGCACCGGCACCTTGCCGACGGCTTGCACCGCATCGCAGAGCACCGGTATCCCCTTCTCTGCGCACCGCGCCGCCAGCTCCGCCACCGGCTGCAGGGTTCCCAGCTCGTTGTTGGCGAGCATCACGCACACCAGCCGGGTGTCCTCCCGGAGGGCCGCCTCCACCGCCGCCGGCGCGATGCGGCCATCGGCTCCCGGAGCCACCCGGGTGGATTCCACACCCCGCTCCTCCAGCCGTGCCACCGCCGCCCCCACTGAAGGATGCTCGAAGGCGGCGAAGACGATATGCCCGGGAGCGCCCTCCTGATCACCGGCGAACGCCCCACGGTCGAGGATCACCGTGTTGTTGCCCTCGGTGCCGGAACCGTTGAAGACCACGTCCTCCGGCCGGGCTCCCAGCAGCTGGGCTACCTGTTCTCGGGCCTTCTCCACCGCTTCCCGCGCCTTGCGGCCGAAGCGGTGAGCGGAGGACGGATTGCCGTGCTCCCCCTGCAACCAGGGCAGCATGGCCTCGAGCACCCGGGGGTCCATGGGAGTGGTGGCGTTGTGGTCGAAATATAAGTGCTCCATCGCGCTGTTATTGTAGCTGTCCACACCGCTCAGACGACGAAAGGATCTCGCCCATCGTGCCATCCCGCTATCGTTCCCTCACCGTCCTCTTCGCCCTCTTGCTGCTCTCCGCCACCGCCGCTCTCGCGGAATATGGCCGCGCCGAGAAAAAGCAGATCGCCGAGCTCGCCCCGGAGTATCGGGAGTGGCTCATCATCGTCGAGCACCTGATCAGCGACGACGAGCTGGAGACCTTCCTGGGGCTGGAGAAGGAATACCAGCGGGACGCCTTCATCCGTCGCTTCTGGCTGGAGCGGGATCCCTACCCGGAGACGGCGCGGAACGAATTCAAGCGCCGCTGGGAGGAGCGGGTGGACTACGCCCGCAGCAACTTCGACAACTTGGAGGACGACCGCGCCCGACTGCTGCTGCTCAACGGAGCCCCGCTGCGCCGGCTGGTGGTCAAATGCCCCACCCGCTTCTACCCCATGGAGGTGTGGTTCTACGACGGCAGCGACACGGTGGGCTTCCAATTCTTCCTCATCTTCGTGCGCCCCGGGGACGTCGGCCCGTTCCGCCTGTGGTATCCCACCGACGGTCTCGAGAGACTCTTCAACACCATGTTCGTCGACCGCACCGCGCCGCCGGATCTTTCGGAGATCGAGCGCTTCTGCGAGGACGGCCGCTTCATCGTCACCGCCATCGCCTGGACCCTCAACGAGGGCCGCACCGGCTTCCCGCTGATCCTCATGCGCATCGAAGAACGCCCCGAGCCCCCCGGCGGCGAGTGGGTGGCCACCTTCAACGCCTATTCCACCGACCTCCCGGAGGATGCCGCGCCGCTGCCGGCGGAGCTGGCGGTGCAATACCCCGGCCGCCAGCAGAGCCGCACCGTCACCCAGGGAGTGCTGCGGGTGCCCCGGGCGGAAGCGGGGACCTCCCAGCTGGCGGACTATCGCTCCTACAACTTCCTGCTCAACGGCGAAGTGCTACGGGAAGGAGAGCTCTTCGAGGCTTTCCGCTACAAATTCGATCTGCCTTCCGGCGAGGTCCAGGGCGACACCCTGCCCATGGTCTTCCAGCGCACCCTGCGTCCCGGCGAATACACCCTCATCGTCAAGCTCGAGGATCTCAACTCGGGGAAATTCTTCCGCACGCAGCAGGCCCTCATCGTCCCGGAGCTGGACAAAGACCTACCTCCGCCACCGCCGGCGGACCCGGAGACCGCCCGCCTGCTGCGAGAAGCCAACGCCGCCATCAGCAGCGGCGAGACCACGCTGCAGCTCATCGAGCCCCACGGCGAGCTCCACACCGGCTATATGCGCCTCGACACCCTGACCACCGGTGAGGAATTCGACAAAGTCACCTTCTTCGTCGACGGCAAGCCGGTGCTGACCAAGAAGCGCCCGCCCTACAGCGTCGATGTCGACCTGGGCGACCTGCCCCGTACCCGCAAGCTGCGGGCGGTGGGCTATGACGAGGCCGGCGAGGAGATCGCCAGCGACGAGATCCTGGTCAACGCCAGCCGCCAGCGCTTCGCCGTGCGCCTGGTGGAGCCGCGCAAGGGCAGAACCTACACCGACAGCCTGCTGGCGGAAGCGGAAGTCTCGGTGCCGGACAACGGAACGGTGGAGCGGGTGGAGTTCTACCTCAACGAGACCCTGCTGGCGACCCTCTACCAGCCGCCCTACACCCAGCCGGTGGTGGTACCGCCGGAGGGGGAGATCGCCTACGTACGGGCGGTGGCCTACCAGCCCGACGGCAATTCCACCGAGGATTTGGTCTTCATCAACGCCCCGGAGTATCTGGAAGAAGTCGACGTCCAATTCGTCGAGCTCTTCACCACCGTTCTGGACCGTGACAAACGCCCCGTGGACGGCCTCACCCGAGAGAGCTTCCAGGTCTTCGAGGACGGCGTCCAGCAGCAGATCCTGCGCTTCGAGCAAGTCAAGGACCTACCCTTCCACGCCGCCATCATGCTCGATGTCTCCGCTTCCATGGACGAAAGCCTGGACACGGTGCAACAGGCGGCTCTGAGCTTCTTCCAGAACACCCTGACCCCGAAGGATCGGGCGACCCTCATCACCTTCAACGACCGTCCGAACCTGGCGGTGAAGTTCACCAACGAGGTCAACAGCCTCGCCGGCGGCCTGGCGGGGCTCAAGGCGGAGCGCGGCACGGCACTCTACGACAGCCTCATCTTCACCCTCTACTACTTCAACGGCATCCGCGGCCAGAAGGCGGCGCTGCTGCTCTCCGACGGCAAGGACGAAGCCAGCCGCTTCAGCTTCGACGACACCCTCGAGTACGCCCGCCGCGCCGGCGTCACCCTTTACGCCATCGGCCTCAAAGAAGCCGCCAAGGACGGCGGCGCCAAGCGCAAGCTCAGCCAGCTGGCGGAGGAGACCGGCGGCCGGGCCTTCTTCATTCGCGACCCGGCGGAGCTCGCCGCCATCTACCAGACCATTCAAGAAGAGCTGCGCTCCCAATACCTCATCGCCTACCAAAGCTCCAACTCCACCGGCGAGACGAGCTTCCGGGAGGTGGAGCTGAAGGTCGACCGCTCGGGCCTGGAGGTCAAGACTTTGAGCGGCTACTACCCCTGAGGACCATTCCTTGGAGACTATTCTGGAAACACCTGCCCCAATTGCTCGCTGGCTTCAGCCCCTAACGACCTTGACCCGGCCGGTAGGGGCGACCCTCGTGGTCGCCCGCGCCCAGAGATCTTCGCGCCTCCCAACCCCGAGTTCAGAATCTCCTTCACGGGAGATTGAAGAACAACGCGGGCAGGCACAAGGCCTGCCCCTACACCTCATCGGCGGTCAGGGCCTGTTCTCATCCTCGCGGGTGATTCGGACAGCCGTCCCGGCTGCTAAGATCGCCACCTCGATGCTCCGCAACCGATTCTTCCTCGCCGTCCTGCTGGCCGCCTCGCTGGTGGCCTTCGAGGCCGTTCCTCAGGACGAAGCCTCCGCCCAACCTCCTGCCGCCGAGGCGGAGCAACCGGAAAAGGATGCCGCCACCACCCTCGACCGGGCACCCCAGGAGATGTCCTCCCGTCACCAGGCGTGGCTCAAGGAGGTCGAGGCGCTGATCAACGAGGAGGAAGAGACGGTCTTCCTCGGCCTCACCCAGGACTACCAGCGGGATGCCTTCATCCGCCGCTTCTGGCAGGTGCGGGATCCCTTCCCCCAGACCGCCCGCAACGAATTCCAAGAGCGCTGGGAGGCCAACCGGGAGCTCGCCCGCCAGCTTTTCACCAACGCCGCGAACGACGACCGGGCGCGCATGCTGGGTTTCTGCGGCGAGCCCGTCCAGCGGCTCACCATTCGCTGCAGCGACTACCTCAAGCGCCTGGAGCTGTGGCGCTACGACGGCACGCCGGAGATCCGCTTCCCCTTCCACCTGATCTTCATCCGCGAACGCGCCCGCGAAGACTCTCCCTACAAATTGTGGTACCCCACCGACGGCCTGCAGCCGCTCCTCGACTGGACCGTCGGCTCCCAGCCCTCGGACCTCCAGCTGCTGGCGGGCATCTCAGAGAACTGTATGCATGGCGCCGAGCTGGTGGCGGCCTTGGACAACACGGTGGATTGGAACCTGGTGGAAGAGCAGGGCGGCCTGATGCCCGATCCCGGCGACGAATGGGTGCGCACCTTCGTCGCCTTCTCCACCGACCTGCCGGAGGGCGCCGAGACCTTCCCCGCCGAGGTGGAGCTGCAATTCCCCGGCCGCAGCCAGAGCCGCACGGTGGTCCAGGGCTTGATCTCGGTGCCGGTGGAGTCGGTGGAGCTCTCGGACCTCGAGCAGCGCCCCTCCTACAACTTCGTTCTCGACGGCGAAATCCTCATCGAAGACCGCCTGTTCGAACACTTCCGCTACCGCTTCAACCTGCGCGAAGACCAGGCGGTGCTGATGGCGGCGGGCGGCCCTGAGCCCACCGCGTCTCCCGCCGCCTCTCCGGCCTCGGCCTCCAACGAGCCTGCGTCCTCAGGCGGCGCAGCCCAGCCGGCCTCGACGCCGGACACCGCGCCGGCGAGCGCCACCACCGCGGAGGCCAGCTCAGCGACAGAGCCCGGCACCGTCGGGGAGACCCGGGAGATCCTCCCCCTGGTCTTCCAGCGCTACCTCCGCCCCGGCATCTTCCAGCTGGTACTCAAGGTGGAGGATCTCAACGGCGAGCGCTTCTTCCGCCAGGTGATGGATCTGGAAGTGCCGCGGGTAGAGAACTTCGCGCCGTCGGTGAAGGTCGCCTCCGGCAGCTCCCGGGACACCTCCACCTCCGCCCGCCTGCTCGCGGAGGCCAACGCCGATCTCGCCCTCGGCGACCACAGCATCCAGGTACTGGCGCCCCAGAGCGCCCTGATGGTAGGCCGGCTGCGGGTGGAGGCCCTGACCCGCGGCGAGGGCATCGAACGGGTGAACTTCAGCCTCAACGACCAGCCGGTGTTCAGCAAGAGCCGCCCGCCCTACAGCGTCGAGCTCAACCTCGGCGAGGCCCCCCGGGTGCACACCGTCCGCGCCACCGCCCTCGGCGCCGAGGGCCAGCGCCTCGCCACCGACGAGGTGGTGATCAACGCCGGCCCCCACCGCTTCGACGTGCGCCTGGTGGAGCCCCAGCGCGGCCAGACCTACAGCCAGAGCGTGCGCGCCCACGCCGTGGTCCAGGTCCCCGAGGGCGAGCGCCTGGACCGGGTGGAGATCTTCCTCAACGACGACAAGATCGCCACCCTCTACCAGCCGCCGTTCATCCAGCCGCTGGTGATCCCGGAGAACGAGCCCCTCTCCTTCGTCCGCGCCGTCGGCTATCTGGAGGGCGGCAATTTCACCGAAGACGCCGTCTTCGTCAACGCCCCGGACATCGTCGACGAGGTGGACATCCACATCGTCGAGCTCTACACCAGCGTCCTCAACCGCCGCGGCCGGCCGGTGCGCGACCTGCCCCAGGAGGCCTTCACGGTCCTCGAGGAGGGAGAAGAGCAGGAGCTGCGCCGCTTCGAGCAGGTGGAGAACGTGCCCATCCACGCCGGCGTCCTCCTCGACGTCTCCACCTCCATGGTCACCCGCCTCGACCACGCGGTGAAGGGCGCCCTGCGCTTCTTCGAAAAGGTCCTCACCCCCAAGGACCGCGGTGCGGTGATCACCTTCAACGAGCGCCCGGATGTCGCCGTGCCCTTCACCAACAGCCTCGAAGTCCTCGCCGGCGGCCTCGCCGGCCTCACCGCCGAGGGCGACACCGCCCTCTACGACAGCCTGATCTACGGCCTCTATTACTTCAGCGGCATCAGCGGCAAGCGAGCCATCGTCCTCCTCTCCGACGGCGAGGACGTGCGCAGCCGCTACACCTACGACGACGTCATCGACTACGCCCGCCGCACCGGCGTCGCCATCTACGCCGTCGGCATCGACCTGAGCGGCCGCAGCACCGACATCCGCCTGAAGCTCCAACGCCTGGCCGGCGAAACCGGCGGCCGCTCGTTCTTCATCGACGACGCTCAGGAGCTGGAGAAGGTCTACGAGTCGATTCAGGAGGAGCTCCGCTCTCAATATCTGCTGGCCTACCAGAGCCCCGCGGAGGGCGAAGACTTCCGCCGTATCGAGGTCCAGGTCGAAGGCAACGGCCTTACCGCCAACACCCTCAAGGGCTACTTCCCCTGATTCCCCCAGCCTCGGCTCCATGACCTCTGCTGATCCCTCAGGCTCCTCAAGCCAGCCCCACCTGATCCTCGCCTCCGGCTCCCCCCGCCGCCGCGAGCTCCTAGAGGGCCTAGGCTTGACCTTCACCGTC
>JAXHTF010000256.1 GCA_034211275.1 Acidobacteriota bacterium | reverse complement strand
GGGCGCTGAACGCCTGGTGCAGGCTCTGCGCCGCCGGTCGGGGCCTTCCGGTGTCGTTCCACTCCACCAACTGCTGCCGCTCCGCCGCGCTCAGCAGCTCGATTTCCCGGAACGAGCGCTCTGGCTCCTCGATCCAGCGACGCAAGAGCAGCTGGAAGTGCTCCACCATGCGGCCGGCGGTGGTCTCGTCGAAGAGATCGCGGCTGAACTCCAGCGAACCGCTCAGGTCGTCGCCGACCTCTTCGACCCCTAGGGTGAGATCGAATTTGGCCATCGTCTCGCCGACGTTCTTCTCATCCTCACCCTCACCCACCGGATCGAAGGGCTCGAGGCGTAGCTCGGTGAGCTCCACCGGCTCCCGTGGCGTGTTCTGGTAGACGAACATCACCTGGAAGAGCGGCGAGTAGGCCATGCTGCGCTCCGGCTGCAGCTCTTCCACCAGCTTCTCGAAGGGCACGCTCTGGTGCGCATAGGCCTCCAGGGAGATATCCCGCACCCGGTGCAACAGAGTCGTCAGGTCCGGGCTGTCGGAGAGATCCGAACGCAGCACCAGGGTGTTGACGAAGAAGCCGATGAGGGCCTCGATCTCGGTGTGGGTACGACCCGCCACCGGGCTGCCCACGGAGATGTCGTCCTGGCCCGAGTAACGCGCCAACAAAGCCTGGAAGCCCGCCAGCAGAGTCATGAAGGTGGTCACGCCGCTGGCCCGGCTGCGGACGCGCAGAGCCTCCGCCAGATCGCCGTCGAAGGGAATCTGATAGACGCCGCCGGTGATACCGCGGGCCGGCGGCCGCGGCCGGTCGGTGGGCAGCTCGAGCACTGGCGGAGCCCCGGAGAGAGCATCGCGCCAGAAGTCGACCTCCGTCGCCAACACGTCGCCGGACAGCCACTCCCGCTGCCAGTGAGCGTAATCGGCGTATTGGATCGGCAGCGGATCCAGATCCGGCTCTTCGCCGGCATTCATCGACTCGTAGAACTCGCCCACCTCGCTGGTCAACAGATTGAGGGACCAGCCGTCGCTGACGATGTGGTGCATGTTGGCCACCACCACGTGTTCCTCGTCCCCCAGCCGCAACAGGCTGATACGCAGCACAGGACCATGCTCCAAATCGAAGGGTCGCAACGCATCCTCGCCCACCAACCTGGCCGCCTCGGCTCTGGCCACGGCGGGCGCGAGCCCGGTCAAATCGGCCACCGGGAGCGCCGATGGCTCCGGCGGGTGGATTCTCTGCACCGGCTGCTCACCAGCGGCGCTGAAGGTGGTGCGCAACGCCTCGTGACGACGGATCACGCCGGCCACGGCCTGCGACAGCTTGGCGACGGTCAGCGGCCCCACCAGCTGGACCGGTATGGGCATGTTGTAGACCGGGCTTCCGGGCTCTAGCTGATCGATGAACCACAGCCGCTGCTGAGCGAAGGAGAGCGGCAGGCCATCGCCATCGGCAGGCCGTTCCATGGGCTCCAAAGGCGGTGCTTGCAGCCCCGACTCGCCGACCTTGGTCTCGTCCACCACCCGAGCCAGCTCGGCGACGCTGGGCCCTTCGAACAACGCGCGCAGCGGGACCTCCACTCCCAGCGCGTCGCGCAGCCGGGCCATCAGCTGAGTGGCCAGAAGGGAATGACCACCGAGGTCGAAGAAGTCGTCGTCTCGGCCCACCCGGGGCAGGGACAGCACGTCGGCCCAAAGATCCGCCACCATGCCTTCCGTCGGCGTCTGCGGCGCTCGATAGGGAGCCACGGCGGTGCTGGCGCTCCAATCCGGGTCCGGCAATGCTTTGCGGTCTACCTTGCCGTTGGCGTTGAGCGGCAGCTCCTCCAGCACGACGAAAGCGGAAGGCACCATGTAGTCCGGCAGATCGTCCGCGAGAGCCCGGCGCAATCCACCGGCCTCGGGCCACTGAGTCCCGTCCTTCTCCGAGCCCTCCGGCGGCACCACGTAGGCCACCAGGCGCTTGCTCGAACCGTGGGGATCCGCCATCGCCACCACCACGGCACGGCGCACCTGGGGTTGGTCCAAGAGAGCTGCCTCGACCTCACCCAGCTCGATGCGGAAACCACGCACCTTGACCTGGAAGTCGGTGCGCCCGATGAACTCCAGATTGCCGTCGCTACGCCAGCGCACCAGATCTCCGGTGCGATAGAGACGCTGGCCGACCGCGTCGGAAGGCCAGGGAGAGGGCACAAAGCGCTCGGCGGTGAGGCCGGGCTGGCCCAGATAGCCCCGGGCGAGACCGTCCCCACCCAGGACCAACTCGCCAGCGACACCGACCGGCACCGGCCGCAGCTGGCGGTCGACGATCCACAGGCTGCTGTTGCTCACCGTCCGACCGATGGAGACCGACGTACCCACCTGCTCGGGAGAGGTCATGGGGAAGCCGGTGCTGAAAGTGGTGTTCTCCGTCGGGCCGTAGACGTTGCTCATCACCGGCCCGTCGGGCAGCTCGATCACCCGCCGCACCCGTTCCGGAGACAGCACCTCGCCGCCGGAAAGCACATGGTCTAGAGGCTGCAAGGCCTCGGGCTGCTCGTCCACCACGAGGTGGAAGAGGCCGGCGGTGATGAACAGGGTGGTCACCCCGTGCTCGGCGATGGCGCGGCCGACATTCTCCGGAGTCGGACGCTCCGGAGCCAACAACACCACCCGGCCACCGGTGAGGAGCGGGCCCCAAATCTCGAACGTGGCGGCATCGAAGGACACCGGCGACAGGTGCAGCACGCTGCGCTCCGGCCCCAGCTCCGTGTAGTTGGCATCGCTCACCAATCGCACCACCGCCCGATGGGCAACCGCCACGCCCTTGGGCTTGCCGGTGGAGCCGGAGGTATATGCGACATAGGCCAGGTCTTGGGCGTCGAGGCCGGTCTCGAGGGCACCAGGGGCGCCGGCCGCGCTTTCCTCAGCGCCGTCCTCGCCGTCGAGCCACAGCACGTCCAGGCCTTCCACCGGCAGCTCCTCGGCCATGGCGCGGTCGGCCAGCAGCACGCGGACACCGGCGTCCTCGACCATGAAGCGCAGCCGTTCGGCCGGATACTCGGGCGCCAGCGGGACATAGAAACCTCCCACCTGGAGGATCGCCAGCAACGCCGCAACCATCCGTGGGGACCGTTCCGCGGCCAGCGCCACCGCCTCGCCTCGGCTCACGCCGGCGGCTCGGAGGCGCTCTGCCAGCCCGCTGGCGAGGACCGCCAGCTCGCCGTAGGTGACGGTGGTTCCGTCGCCCGCCAGCACCAGAGCGATGGCATCCGGCGTCTCCCCCGCCTGCTGGGCGAAGAGATCGGGAACCGTCGCCTCCCGGGGGTAGGGCCGGCGAGCCTCGTTCCATTCGCGAGTGACCTGGTGACGTTCCGCGGGGCTCAGCAAGGAGAGATCCCTCACCGGCGTCTCCGGAGAATCCAGCGCCGCTGCCAGCAGGTTCTCGAAATGCCCAAGGAAACGTTCCATGGTCGTACGGTCGAAGAGCTCGGTGACGTACTCCAAGGTCCCTTCAAAAGCCGACTCGTGCTCCTCCATGGCCAGATTGAGGTCGAATTTGGCGACGCTCTCGTCGAAGTCCAGCGGGCTCAGCTGGAGACCTTCCAGCTGCAGCTCTCCGCCGGGAGCGTTCTGCAGCGCGAACATCACCTGGAAGAGCGGCGAGTGGTTGAGACTGCGATCGGGCTGAAGCTCTTCCACCAGGCGCTCGAAGGGGAGCTCCTGGTGCATATGAGCCTCGAGAGACTGCTCGCGCACCTGGGCGAGCACGTCGACGAAGGTCGGAAGACCCTCGAAGCGGGTGCGCAGCACCAAGGTGTTGACGAAGAAGCCGATGAGGTTCTCCACCTCCAGGTGGTTACGGCCCGCCAGCGGAGTGCCGACGCTGACATCGTCCTGCCCGGCCCAGCGTCCAAGAACCGTCTGGAAGCCCGCCAGCAGCACCATGAAGGGCGTCACCTGATGGCGACGGCCCAATCCCCGGAGGCGTTCCGAGAGAGCCACGGGGAGCTCCACCGAAATCGACGAGCCGAGCATCGTGGGCTCCTCCGGTCTCGGCCGATCCAACGGCAGCTCGAGCAGCGGCGGTGCTCCCTCCAGGCGCTCGCGCCAGTAGTCCAGCTCCTGCTCCAAGACCTCACCGGACAGCCAATCGCGCTGCCAGGCGGCGAAGTCGGCGTATTGCACCGGAAGCTCCGGCAAATCTTCCAGCAGAGTCTCATCACCGGTCACCTGGTGCTGGTAGAACAACGAGACCTCGTCCACCAGCAGGCCCATGGACCAGCCGTCGCTGGCGATGTGGTGCATGGAGAACAACGCCGCGTGGTGCTGCGGGCTCATGCGCACGGCGGCTCCGCGCAGCATCAGGTCGTGCTCCAGATCGAAGGGACGCATTCCCTCGACGGCGGCGAGGTCCATGAGCACGGTTTCCCGCTGGTCCTCCGGCAGCCCCTGGAGATCGATCACCGGCACCGCGAAGAAGGACGCCGGGCGCACCTCCTGGCGCGGCTGTCCAGCCTCGGAGACGAAGCGGGTACGCAGCGACTCGTGGCGGGTCACCACCGCGGTGAGGGCGCGCTCCATCGCGGCGATATCCAGCTCACCCTCGGCGTGCAGCGGCAGCGGCATGTTGTAAGCCGCCGAGCCGGGGTCCAGCTGGTCGATGAACCACAGACGCTGCTGGGCAAAGGACAGGGGCAGCGCCGTGTCCCGAGGTACCGGGGTCAGCGGCGGAGGAGCGAGGCCTGCGTCAGCCCGACGGGCACGATCCACCGCCTGCGCCAAACGCTCCACGGTGGGGCCTTCGAAGAGCTCGCGGAGCGGTACTTCGGCACCCATGGAAGAGCGCAGCCGGGACATTACTTGGGTGGCCAGCAACGAATGACCGCCGAGCTCGAAGAAGTCGTCCCGGGCGCCCACCTGGGGCACCTCCAGGACCTCCGCCCAGATCTCCGCCACCATCGCTTCGGTCTGGTTCCGCGGCGCCAGGAACTCACCGGCGTCCCCGGCTCGGCCCTCCGCAGGCTCCGGAAGGGCCTTGCGGTCGACCTTGCCATTGGGGTCGAGAGGCAGGGCCTCCAGCACCACCAGCGCGGACGGAACCATGTAATCCGGCAGCGTCGCCGCCAGCTGCTCGCGCAAAGCGGGGCTCGAGAGCTTGGGAGTTTCGCCGTCCTGATCCTCCGTCGGCACCACGTAGCCCACCAGGTGCTTGCCACCGGCGCTGCGCTGGCGGCTCACCACCACCGACTGCCGTACCTCCGGCAGCGCCAGAAGAGCGGCCTCGATCTCCCCCAGTTCGATGCGGAAACCCCGCACCTTGACCTGGAAGTCGCTACGACCCAGGAACTCCAACACGCCCTCGCCGCGCCAGCGCACCAGGTCGCCGGTGCGATACAGACGTCCGCCGGCACCGGTCTCGCCGGTGGCATCGGGGAGGAACCGTTCGGCGGTGAGGCCCGGCCGCCCCAGATATCCGCGGGACAATCCGTCACCGCCGGCCCAAAGCTCACCGAACACACCCACCGGGGCCGGCTGCAGACGCCGGTCCAGCACCGCCACCGTGGTGTTGGACACCGGGCGGCCGATGGACACCGTCTCTCCAACCTGGTCCGGACGCTCCATCGGCCAGCAGCTGGTGAAGGTGGTGTTCTCGGTCGGACCGTAACCGTTGATCACCCGCGGACCGTCCTCCAATCCGAGCACCGCCAACACCCGCTCCGGCGACAGCACGTCACCACCGGCGAGGAGCTGGCGCAAAGGCCGCAGGCCCTCGAGACATTCATCCACCATCAGATGGAAGAGCCCGGCGGTGAGCCACAGGGTGGTCACTCCGTGCTGCTCCACCACCTCCGTGATGCGCTCCGGAGTCGGCCGCTCCGGCGGCATGAGCACCAAGCGGCCGCCGTTGAGCAGCGGTCCCCAAATCTCCAGAGTGGCGGCGTCGAAGGACACCGGCGCCAGCTGGAGGAAGACCTGCTCCGGCCCCAGATCCGCATAGTTGGCGCCGCGCACCAGGCGGGCCACCGCGCGGTGTGGCACGGCCACGCCCTTGGGGCGCCCGGTGGAGCCGGAGGTATAGGCGACATAGGCGAGATCGGCGGCGTCGATCTCGGCGTCGCCCCCGGTAGTGGCCCCGCCGTCGCCCATCGCCTCTCCGCCTACTGCCGGATCGTCGAGCAGCAACAGGCTCAGGCCCTCCGTCGGCAGCTCCTCGACCAGCGCGCTCTCGGTGAGCAACACCCGCGCCGCCGTGTCCTCGATCATGAAGCGCAGCCGGTCGGCGGGATAGTCCGCTGCCAGCGGCACGTAATAGCCGCCGGTCTCGAGAATCGCCAGCAGCGCCGCCACCATCTGCGGAGAACGTTCGGCGCACAGCGCCACCGCATCACCGCGGCCGACGCCCAACGCTCGCAGACGCGAGGCCCACTCGCCGGACTGGCGGGCCAGGTCGGCGTAGCTCCAGGTTTCGCCGTCGGCGGCGGCCACCACCGCCGGAGCATCGGGAGTGCGCTGCACCTGGTGAGCGAAGAGCTCGGGGATGTTGGCGCCGGCGGGATATCCGTAGCGCGCCTGCCCCCACTCGCGGACCAGCTGGTGACGCTCCGCGGGCTGCATCAGAGGCAGCTCCCAAGGATGGCTGTCGGGAGCTTCCATCACCGCCTGGAGCAGCGTCTCGAGATGGTCGAGGAAACGCGCCATGGTGGTGCCGTCCCACAAATCGCTGACGTATTCCACTCCCAGCTCGATCTGCTCCGGATCGTCCACTACCTGGACCGTGAGCTCGAATTTGGCGCTGCCAGCGTCCCCGCCCAGGGGTTCGAGGATCAGCCCCTCCACCTCGGGACCGCTGGGGCGGTCCGCATTCTCCACCGTGAACATCACCTGGAAGAGCGGCGAATGCTCCAGATGCCTCTCCGGCTCCAGCTCCTCGACCAGCTTTTCGAACGGCACCTCCTGGTGCGCCTGCGCGTCGAGGGAAACGTCCCGTACACGCTCCAAGAACTCGCTGAAGGTCGTCGGAGTCGCGAGATCGGCGGGCAGCACCAGGGTGTTGACGAAGAAGCCGATGAGGGGCTCCGTCTCCATCCAGTTGCGTCCGGCCACCGGCGTACCGACGGTGAGGCGCGGCTGACCGGACCAGCGAGCCAACAGCGTCTGGGTCGCCGCCAGCAGGGTGATGAAGAGGGTCGTGCGACGTTGGCGGGAGAAGCCGCGCAGAGCGTCGGACAGCTCCCGGGACAGAGCCTTCGAACGCTCCGCCGCCAGGCCGTCCCCTTCCACCGCGCGGGAGCGGTCGGTGGGCAGCTGCAGCACCGGCGGGGACTCGCCCAGGAGACCGCGCCAGAAGGCCATCTCGGCTTCCAGAACCTCGCCCTGGAGCCATCCTCGCTGCCACAGAGCGTAGTCGGCATACTGAATCGGAAGCTCCGGTAGATCCGCTTCCTCGGTGCCTTCCACGCCGGCCTGGTAGATCTCCGCCACCTCGTCCATCAAGACGCCCAGCGACCAGCCATCGCTGATGATGTGATGCATCGTGATCAAGACCAGGGAGTGCTCGGGCTCGAGCCGGACCAGGCAGGAGCGCATCAGCGGCCCGCGGGACAGATCGAAGGTCATGGCCCCCAAGGCTCCCGCCAGGCGCAGGCCTTCAGCCTCCGCCGCCGTCTCGTCGAGACCGCTCAGGTCGGCTACCGGCAAGCGCCAGGGCCGCGCCTCCTCGATCACCTGCACCGGCTGGCCGTCGCGCTCCTCGAAGCGCGTGCGCAGTACCTCGTGGCGGGCTACCACCCGGGTGAGAGCCTGCTCTACCAAGGCGGGATCCAAGGCTCCCCGCACCCGCATGGGAAGGGGCATGTTGTAGCTGTCGCTGTCCGGCTCCAGCTGATCGATGAACCACAGTCGCTGCTGGGCGAAGGAGAGCATCAGATCGCCGTCTCTTGGGGCTCGCTCCAAGGGCGGTATCTCCGCGCCTTCGCCGCGCCGTGCCATGTCGACTTCCCGCGCCAGCTCCGCCACCGTCGGAGCCTCGAACAGAGCCCGCAGAGGCACCTCCGCTCCCAGGCTGCTGCGCAGGCGCGACATCACCTGGGTCGCCAGCAGCGAGTGCCCACCGAGGTCGAAGAAGCTATCCGTCACGCCCACCCGGTCCAGCTCCAGCACCTGTGCCCAGATCTCCGACACCAGCGCCTCGGTCTGGTTGCGCGGTGCCACGTAGCGACCCGCCTGCTCCGGACGCACACCCGCCGGCTCCGGCAGAGCCTTGCGGTCCACCTTGCCGTTGGGCGTGCGCGGCAACGACGCCATCTCCAGGATCTCCGACGGGACCATGTAGTCCGGCAGACGATCCCGCAGCTGCGTCTTCAGCGCCTGCACCAAGCGCGGGTCATGCCCCTCGTCGCCCTCCGGCTCTTCCCGACCCGTCTCCACATAAGCCACCAGCCGCTGCGAGCTACCCACGCCCCACGCCGCCACCACCGCGTCGCGCACCGACTCGTGGGACAGCAGCGCCGACTCCACCTCGCCCAGCTCGATGCGGAAGCCCCGCACCTTCACCTGGTGGTCGAAGCGGCCCAGGAACTCCAGCTCCCCATCGCCCCGCCAGC
>JAXHTF010000255.1 GCA_034211275.1 Acidobacteriota bacterium | reverse complement strand
CCGCCGCGGTCCCAGAAGGCCGCGGCGGCGCCTTCGTTGGACGATTCCCTACCCTGCTATTTCGTGAGATCACCCTTGTCCCCGACCCACCACGACGACTCCTCCCCACAGATCCTGCTGCTCACCCACCGCAGCGACTACTTCACCGTCGACCGCGTCGCCCAGGCCCTCGCCGAGGCCGGTGCCCAGCCGGTGCGTCTCGACACCGACGACTTCCCCACCCGGGTTGGGCTCTCCTTGCGGGACGACGGCGAGGGGCCGCGGTTCTCCGCAACACCCTTCGCTTCTGATAAGCCCCTCGCTTCTGATGACGGAGGCGCGCCCCGCGGTCTTTCCGAGCCGCTGCCCGACCTTTCCCGGGTGGCGGCGGTGTGGACCCGCAGCCCGTGGCCCCCGGAGCTGCCGGAGGACCTCGACCCCGCCTACCGGCAAAGCTGCGCTGACCAATGCCGCTGTCTCCTCGACGGCTGGCTCGATGCCCTCCACGACGGCCCGCATGAGGCTGCCTGGATCAACCCGCCGGCGGCCAACCAGCGCGCCGGCAACAAAGTGATCCAGCACCGCCTGGCGCACCGCGCCGGCCTCGATCTGCCCCCCACCCTGATCACCAACGACGACGCCCAGGCCCGGGACTTCTTCCACCGCCACGGCGGCGACGTCATGGCCAAGCTGCTGCTGCCCCTCTCCCGCTCCATGGACGGTTCCGGCCAATTCCTCCCCACCACTCCCCTCACCGCCGACGACCTGGAGCACCTGGAGGCCCTGCGCCTGGGGCCCATGATCCTCCAGCAGCGGGTGCCCAAAGATCACGAGCTGCGGGTAATGGTGGTGGACGGCGAGCTCTTCGTCGGCGCCCTGGGAGCTGGAACCAGCGGCCCCGAGGCCGACGACTGGCGCGTCTCCGACCCGCGGCAGGTGCGCTGGCAGCGCGGGCGGCTGGGGCCCCGGGCCGCCGAAGGCCTGCGCCGCCTGATGAGCTCCTTGGGGCTGGTGGCGGGGGTCGCCGATTTCATCATCACTCCCCAGGACCGGGCGGTGTTCCTGGAAATCAATCCGCTGGGAGAATGGGGCATGCTCGAACGCGACCTCGAGCTGCCCATCTCCCACGCCCTGGCCCAGGCACTGCTGCGGCGCGCCGCCCCCAACGCTTCCGCAACCCGGGCCGCTGTTATCCATGAGGACCGAGCATGACCGTCTTGATCATGAGCCACAGCGAGGACAACGACAGCGTCGACGCCATCTGCCGCAAGGTCGAGGAGCGCGGCCATCCGGTGCTGCGCATCGACACCGACCGCTTTCCCACCGAGGTGCCCCTGGCCACCCGCTTCGGCGCCGACGGCGAGAGTCACTCGCTGGCGGGAGTCCCCCTGGCGGACGTCACCGCGGTGTGGAATCGCCGCTACTTCACCGGCCGGGACATCCCCAAGGACCTCGACCAGCAGCTGCGCCAGCCCTCGGTGGAAGAGTCCCGACGCTCCGTCTTCGGCCTCATCGCCTGCCTCGACGTCTTCCAGCTCGACCCCCTGCGCTACAGCCACTTCGCCCGCCACAAGCCGCTGCAGTTGCAGATCGCTCAGGACTTGGGTCTCGCCGTGCCGGAGACGGTGATCACCAACGACCCTGAGGAGGTCCGCGCCCTGGCCGCCCGCTGCCCCGACGGCATCGTCACCAAGATGATGAGCTCCTTCGCCGTCTACGACGACGAGGGCCGCGAGCAGGTGGTCTTCACCAACCGCCTGAGCGACGAGGATCTCGAGGACCTGAACGGCCTGGAGCTGGCGCCCATGACCTTCCAAGAGTCAGTGGCCAAGGAGGTGGAGCTGCGCATTACGGTGGTCGGCAACCAGGTCTTCACCGCCGCCATCGACCCCGGTAAATCCCAACGCGCCACCAACGATTGGCGCCGGGACGGCATCGGCCTGCTGGAACACTGGGCGGAGCATCCCCTCCCCGACGAGGTCGCCGACCAGCTCCTGCGCCTGTGCGACCGGCTCGGGCTCAACTACGGCGCCATCGACGTCATCATCACCCCCGACGGCCGCCACGTCTTCCTCGAGATCAACCCGGTAGGCGAATTCTTCTGGCTGGAAAAGACCCCCGGCTTCCCCATCACCGACGCCATCACCGACCTGCTAGTGGACCCATCCAGCCGCCGCTTGGATTTGAGAAATCCTACGAGCCGGCCGGGGTCTTGAGGGAAGAGGACTCCGAGCTTCTACGGTCACCCTTCTGGCCGATTGGTGGGCGGTTACCCACCACATCGGCAATCTAGTTTCCGATCAGAATCCGACCGTGCGGACCCCCTGGTTGACGAGGATTCACCCATGGATTAGGTTGTCAGCATGCTCGTTGATAAAAAAAGAATCGCCAGGCAAGCTCGCTGGTTCCTTCTCAGCCTGCTTCTGCTCGCTGCCGCTCTCGTCATCGTTCCCGGTGAAGAAGCTCAGGGAGAGCCGACCTGCGTTGAAGCGATCCTGATCTGGAGCTGGGCTCATATGGATTGGGTCTGCTCCGCCTCGGACGGCGGAGGACAGATCTGCATCCTCTGCTACGAGCCCGGCCCTGGCAGCGGGCCCAAGCATCAAACATGACCCGTCCCTGGTCCCGAAGAGGATCCAGGCCGTGGGGCTGGGGGGCTTTCATCGCTCTGCTGGCGCTGGCGATCTTCGGAACCACCGGTGCCGCCGCCAGCGAGGCCCCCGAATACCGCCTGATTCTCGAACCTGTTCCCCTAGCCGCTCTCGACCTGGAGCGTAGCGGTGCGCTGACCGCGGTTCTCGCCATGCCGGCTCCGGATCAGGACGGAGAGACCCCGGCATCCGATGGCCTGGTCGTGTGGAGCGCTGGCGATGGCCACCTCTACCACCTTCCTTGGATCGGGCCGCCGCGGCGTCTGGCCGGTGTCGACGGCGCCGATGAACCATGGACTCAGCCCCCTCCCCTGCATTTAGAACCGTGGAAGGACGAGGTGCTGGTCACCCGCGGCAGCGCGCGCCAAATCCAAAGCTTCGCTGCGCCACCCCAGAGCTCGGCTCGCTCCCTGCCTCCCGCCTATTCAGTAGGTCCCCTGACGAGAGTCGGAAAGCAGGTCTTCATTCTGACGCCGCCGGTGGTCTCGACCGAAAACGAACCGCCTAGATGGGATGACTCCAGCTGGCGTCGTTCCCACGTCCGGCGTGACTGCGCCTTGGCGCTCCTCGACGCCGCAGATCCCGCCGCCTCCCATCGCCCGCGTCTTTGCGACCCGATCTTCGACTCCCCCACCGGCCGCATCCTCCGCGGTGGCGATCTGGTCTCGAACCTGGAAGGTGACAAGGCTTTCGTCGTCGCAGCGGCTCAGCCGATGCTGAACGCCCTCAGCCCCAAGGGCGAGATCCTGTGGCAGCATTCCTATCTCCGTCCGGGGGAAGCAGCCCCTACCTTTTCGGCAGCCGACGAGTCAGCTCAGTACGCTAGCCCGCAGGCGGCGCTGGAGATCCGTGATCGCTACCCGTCCTTCCTCAGCCTCCTGCGCTGGCCTCAATCGGTGGGCTTGCTGTTCCGCAGCCGCTCCGGGGACGAGGTTCGCTTCCACCTCGATCTCTTCGACTACGAAGGCCGGAAGCTCGCCGACGACCTGCTCCTGCCCTTGCCTCCCACCGGACTCCGCGGGCACGTTCAGGCGCTCAACTTCTCCGATGGCCGGGTGATGATCCTCCATCAAGACCGCACGCTCCGAGGAGGGCGCTGGACAATCAACCGACAAAAGCTCTTCGAATTGCCACCTCCTCTGTCGGTGAGCGAGGCGTCCGGCGCCAAGCTGCGCTTCGAGCTGCGCGACCAGACCAGCGGTGACCCGGTCTACGCCACCCGGCTCACGCTCCGGCAGCAGAAATACAGCGTCGAGCGGCAACTGGCCAGCTCCACGGGTTCCTACGAGATCTATCTAGCCTCCACCGTTTCCGCCCCGTCCCAAGTGGACATCTCGGCTTCTGGGTTCCAGCCGGTGACGCTCCATTTGGAAGGCCCTCCAGAAGCATCAAGCCCTCCGAAAGACCCCGGTGAGCGAACCATCGATCTCGGCACCCTCTCCTTGGATCCGGGGCTCGGGGTCGAGGGTGTCCTGCTCCACGAGCTGAACGGAGAGCCGTTGGTGGGGTCTCGCATCAGCCATGTCCCGCCTCATCCGTGGGGCACCTTGGCCGCCCGTCGGCTGGGGCACGAGCGCCTCGCCAGCACCGACTCCCAGGGCTTTTTCCGGCTCACCGGCCTCAACCCGGGAGCGGTCTGCCTACGCATCGACCACCCCCACGTCGCCCCCAGCTCCATCGCTTTGAGCCTCCAAGAGGAATCTGCCTTCCATCGCCTCGACGCTCTACTCCTGGGGAAAGGGCAGCCGGTCAGCGGCCGCGTCGTCGACGCCGAAGACAAGCCGGTGCCCGATGCGCGAGTCGATCTTCGCCAGGGCCCGTGGAGCAACCCCTGCCTGCGAAGGTCCGTTTACACGGACGAGGCCGGCCGTTTCTTATTCCCCGAGGTCGCCGCTGGCGACTTCCGAATCGGGATCTACGAAGCCCGCCAGCTGGCGGCTCTGGACGAGATCCAGGTCGACGGCGAAGCGCTGGAGGTGGGAACTCTCCGGCTCGAGAGCAGATCCTATGAAGGAACCGTTCGCGTAGGGCAGGATTCTCGCCCCTCCGGCTGGCTCACCCTTCGGCTCGCCGACTCGGAAGATTTCAGCCCCCCTCCGGTCTTCTTCGCCCATTCCGGCTCCCAGGAGCTGGTGTCGGATCTGCCGCCGAGAGCCGTAACCCGGGTCGAGGATGGACGCTTCTCCACCCGCGGCTTCTTCCCCGGCGAGTGGCTGGTGGCGGAATTTCATCCCGAGGAGGAATCCCTCGCGGGAGTGGTCTTCCGCAGCCGGGTGGACGCCGAGGCTTCGATTCTCCGGCTCGACTTCGAAGGAACCACAGTCCGTGGCTGGGCCTTGGACGCAAGAGGAGCGCCGGCGCCGGGGGCTCAAGTTACGCTGGTCCAAGACGGGCTGGCCGTGCGGGAGGTCACAAGCTCGGAAGCAGGCCTCTTCGAGCTCGCCGCCGCCCCTCCGAAGCCCTGGAAAGTGGTCGGCGTCCGAGGAGAGCTGCGGGGCGAGGCGGTGGAGGAACAGCCGGGAGAGCTCCTGCTCTCCCTCTCCGCCCAGGGCTCGCCGGACATCGTCCTGCGAGTACATGATCATCGGGGAAAGGCGCTAGCTAGAACGCTCCTCTACCTCAGCGGGTTGAATGCTGCCCAAGCCGAGCGCCTGAGCTCGACAAGTCCCGATGGGAGGGCTCGCATCCGCGCGCCGGAGCCCGGTGCCTATCGAATCACCGCTCTGGCCGGCGGCTCGCTGCTGCAAGGCCCGGTGGTGACGGTGAATTCGGCGCCGGAAGGGGTCTCCAACCCTCACTCGGTGTCGCTGGCCACCGAAGCTGCCTTGCCGGTTCGCCTGCGCCTCGGTGAAGAACTGGCCGGGCAGCGAACCGGCCTCGCGCTGGACGGCGGTTACTCGGTCGGTCCTCTCCTCGGCTACTCGGGGATGGAGCTACGGGTCGACCCTGAAGGGTATCTCGATCTTCCACCGCTGTCTCCGGGTCGCTGGGAGCTCATCCTCCATCGCCAGCAGCAGCGCATTCCGTTTCGAGTGGCGAAGAGCGGCGGGGAACAGGATGTCGCAGAGCCTGAAACGATGGTGATCGACCTACGCTGAAGACCAGAGGCCCGGCCTCAGCCGACCCGCCGGCTGAGGACCTCCTCGAACCGCTGGCGGTCGTCCACCTCGAGGCCGATGCAGCGCACCTGCTGCCGGAGCCCGTAGGGACCGGTAAGCTCCGCTGGCTCCTTCAGCCGCAGCAGATAGTGCGGCCTGCCGAAGACGGCGAGGCTGCGATAGTTCTTGCCCACGGGCACCTCGTCCCGCCAGCTCAGGATTTCCCAATCGGCGATCTGATCCCAGCGCACCTGCCCGTTCCAGCGAATCCCGCAGCGCAGCCGCAGGCCGGCTTCGGATAGCTCCAGCGGCCGGCGGAGGATGGCTCGGTAATCGCCGAGGAGCCAGATCAGGCCATAGCCGGCGAGGGCGAAATGCACCCACGCCGCCGCCGGATGCCAGCGCACCAACAAGAAGTGCAGCGCCGCCAGCTCCCCCACCCCCGCCACCATCAGGCCGGCGAGGATGGCTCCGTAGCCGCAGCGGCGGTGGTAGGAGAAGGTCTCCGGCCCTGGCTCGTTCCCGGCCGCCGGGTCCAGCGCTGAGCTCTTCTTCCGTGGCGACAGCAAGTAATACCCCACCGCCACCTCATAGGCCAGCACTCCCGCGACGGTGGGCGAGGGCAGGATGCGCCGGAAGAGCCACCGGCAGCGATCGAAGAAGTCCCCGGAGCTTTGCTTCCAGGCTTCCGAGGCCCCCCGCCACAGACCCCACGCCCGGTAGCCCACATAGCCGAGCAGCCCGAGCTCCAGCACCGGCACCAGAGCCCCCAGCAGCTCCAGCGTGTCGTGGTGCTCCACCGGTAGCAGCCAACCCGCCGCAATGGCGCTGGCGAGGATCACCGGCCCCAGACTGAGCACCGGCCACCCGCGCCCCCGCACCATCACCCATCCGTAGACCGCCGGCACCAGGATCACCAGATCCAACGTCACCCCCAGGGCCAACGCGTCGCCGCCGGGCTGGTGCAGCAGGCCGCGGCAATACCAGGCGACGGCGTAGACGCCGGCGAGGGGCAGGAGGAACCACAGGGGGTGGGTGAGGGCGGTGGAGCGTGGGGTCATGGTGTGGATGCTTCCCGGGCTGATGGATTCGTCGAGGAGCTTTCGCAGGCCATCTTAGTGTACTCAACCCGAGGGCGTTCGGGGGCCCCCGGAGCCGGCTGGAAGCCGGCGCTCCCAGGACTCTTGGATGGGGCTCTTGGATGGGGCTCTTGGATGGGGCTCTTGGATGGGGCTCTCAAGTGGAACGGGTGGTGTCGTCCCGCCAGGAACGATCTGCACGATCGATGAGTCTTGAACCCGCCGCAGGACCGGATGCGCAAACACCGCCGGCCCGAGATCTCACACTTTCTCCACCGCGGGGGATCTCCAGGAGTACGACACGCATCAACCACCGACGCCCGGGGGCGCAGCCACCGGGCTCGAAGGAGTGATCATGACCGGCTCCTCCCCGCATCAGCTCGTCTTCTCCGCAGCCCCTCGCTGCATCCGCCTCCGCAACCTGCTCCTCGGAATGCTCCTCGGCCTCGTCCTCGCCGCCCCGCCGGCTCAGGCTGGATTCGATGCCTGGACGTCGAATGGGCCCTACGATGGTTGGGTAACAGCTCTGGCCATCGATCCCACTCAGCCGAATGTGGTCTATACCGGAACCCAATCGGGTGGCCTCTTCAAGAGCACCGATGCCGGCGTCAGCTGGTCCTCGGCCAACAACGGTCTTCGGGCTCTCAACGGAATCCACGTGATCAGCCTCGATCCGGTCAACCCCTCGACTATTTATGTCGGGCCCCACTGTGATGGTGTCTTCAAGAGCACCGACGCAGGCCAGAGCTGGATCCCCAGCAGCGTGGGCATATCGGATCCTTGCGTCGCAGCCATCGCCGTTGATCCTGCCACTCCTACGACTCTTTACGCAGGCACTCGGGGGTCTGGGGAGGTCTTCGAGAGCACCGATGCCGGTCAATCCTGGGTCTCGACGAGCGCGGGTTTGCCTGGGGACCCGGTCTTGAGTCTGGTGGTCGATCCGTCGACTCCGACGACGTTGTACGCAGCTACGGACGGAGCGGGAGTCTTCAAGAGCACTGACGGAGGAGTGAGCTGGAGCGCCGTCAATAGCGGGCTTGTCAACACCTTTAGCCGAACCCTCGCCATCGATCCTACGACTCCCAGCACTCTCTACACCGTGTCCGGCGGCGAGGTGTTCAAATCCACCGATAGTGCCGCAAACTGGCTGCCTGCTGGCAACGGCCTGGCTGGCGAATCCGTTGACGACCTGGCCATCGCTCCGAGTACGCCTTCGACCCTCTTTGCCACGACATTCGCCGGCGGAACCGTCAACCTATACACCAGCACGGACAGCGCAGGCACCTGGACACCGGCTGCAGCGGGCCTCGGAGAAAGCTCCGGAGGACCGGTCGTGATCGACCCGGTCACCGCCACCCGCGCCTTCACCGGCACCTACCAGGGCGTCTTCCTCACGGTTGATGGAGGCAGCACTTGGACCGAGAGCAACCAAGGTCTGGCTGGAGCACTTCCTCTTGCACTGGCCATCGAGTCCAGCCCTCCTCACAACCTCTTTGTCAGCACCTTCGGTTCAGGGATCTACAAGAGTTTGGACCAGGGCAATACCTGGTTCGAGTCCAACGCCGGCCTGTCAAATCTCTTCTTTAATGTCTCCTCAATCCAGTCCCATCCGCTCCAGCCTGGCCTGCTCTATGCCGGCAACGACGTGGGAGTATTCAAGAGCCTCGACTCGGGAGCCAGCTGGACCTGGGTCACAGCGCCCTTGGGCGTGATTCCCCTTACAGTCGTCGCCCCAGATTCGAACGATGCTCAGGTCGTCTATGCCGGCGGCTTTGATGGAACCTTCAAGAGCACCGACCAAGGGAGCACATGGAGCACAGTGGGGGCCGGCCTGCC
>JAXHTF010000254.1 GCA_034211275.1 Acidobacteriota bacterium | reverse complement strand
GCCTGGTGCACGTCCGACCCCAGGCCGATGCCGTTTGCGAGTGTCCGGCCTGTGCCAGTCGGCAGGATCCAGGATGCTTCGGCAGCTGGCTCGATCCAAAAGACTGAAGACCGGACCGAGCCAGCCGCCGAAGCTTTGTTATTGAAGGGATTGATCAGGTCCGCGGCTGTGAGGGCAGGGTCAGCGGGCGCTGCTATCAGCATCTTCAGCCGCTGCGTTCACCACCACCCCACCCCCCTGCGCCGCCACTAGTTCCGCCCGGGCCACCGCGGCGGAGTAGAGGGCCTGGGCGTAGTTGGAGCGGGCGCGGGTGACGGCTAGCTCGGCGTCGTTGAGCTCGACCTGGGTGGAGAGGCCGTTGCGGTAGCGGACGCCGGCGATCTCCAGGGCCCGTTCGGCGCGGCGGACGTTGGATTGGGAGGCTTCCACCGATTGGTTGGCGGCGCGCAGGGCGAGGACGGCCTGGCGGACTTCCAGCCGGGCGTCTTCGGTGAGCTGTTGGAGCAGTAGCTGCTCCGTGTCCCGGCGCGCTTCGGCGGCGACCACCCGGCCGGCCCGGGCGCCGCTTTCGAACAGCGGCCAGGTGAGGCTGAGGGTGGCGTTCCAGGAGTTGGTGAACTCGTTGTCGCCGGGGAAGGCGTCGGTGGTGGAGGCGTTGCGGCGGTAGGCGGATTCGAAATCCAGGGTGGGGAAGTTCGAGCGCTCCGCCGCGACGGTGCGGGCCTCCGCGGCCTCCGCCCGCAGGCGTTGGGCTTCGAGATCGGCGCGCTGGCCCAGGGCCTCGGCCACCGCGGCGTCGATGGCCGGTATCGGGGGCAGGGTCTCGGAGAAGCCATCCACCAGCTCCAGGGGAGTACCGGCGGGGATGCCGGTGATGCGGCGCAGCTCTTCGAGGGCCAGGGCGAGGTCGTTCTCCGCCTGGATCAGCTCCGGACGGATGTTGTCCACCTCCACCTGGGCGGTGAGCAGATCGAACTCCGCCGCCGTACCGGCGTCGAAGAATTCCTGTACCTGGGTCAGGCGTTGGCGGGCTTGCTCCAGGGCTTGGGTCTGCACCGTTTGCAGCTCCCGGGCCAGCAGGGCCTGATAGTAGGCCCGGCGGGCGGCGAGGGCGACGGCGGTTTCGGCGTCCTCGAGAGAGGCCCGGGCGGAGCTGATGTCCAGCTGGGCAGAGCGCCGGGCAGGAGCGTAGCGCAAGTCCAGAACCTTCTGGCTCAGGGTCACGCCGGCGTCGATGTCGTAATCGCTACCGATGGTGATGCGTTGGACGCCGCCCCCCTCGGTGTCGAGGAAGAGCACCGGCTTTTCGATGTTGTAGACGTAGTCGGCGTCGGCGCTCAGCTGGGGCAGGGCCTGGGAGGTGACCTGGCGGAGCTCGCCCCCGAGGCGGGCTTGCTCGGCGCGGGCCAGGAGTACCGCTTCATTGCTTTCCAAAGCCCGGCGCACGGCGTCCTCGAGGCCCAGCTCCAGGCCTTCGGGGGAGCCGGAGACCGGCTGCCAGCGGGGCTGGAGCGGGGTCTCTCCGGTGGGCGGTGCCTCCTGGGCGCTGGTTTCTTCCTGAGCGTGGGCCGAGGCCAGCGGCAGGACTAGAACCAGGACTGGGAGCAGCAGCATTGCGACCAGAATCGAGCTCGCGGAGCCCTTCCGGCGAAGAGCCTGAAAACGCTGGGGGTGGATCGGGAGACTCATCGGGAACCCTCCGCGGCCTCGGCCGTTTCTAACCGGCCTTCGCCGCTATGGTCATCCGAGGACTTACCCCGGATCTTCGAGAAAAGCGATTGGGTGCCGGCCAGCAGATCGTCCAATAGGGTGTAGAAGACCGGCACGATGTACAGGGTCAGCGCCGTGGAGGCGATCATGCCGCCGACCACCGCCACGCCCAGCGGGCGGCGGGACTCGGCGCCGGCGCCCAGGGCCAAGGCGATGGGCAAGACGCCGAAGATGAGGGCCACGGAGGTCATCAGAATCGGCCGCAGCCGCACCGCGCCGGCCCGCACCACGGCGTCGAAGCGGGACTCTCCGCGTTCGCGCAGGGTGTTGGTGTAGTCCACCAGCAGGATCGAGTTCTTGGTCACCAAGCCCATCAACATGATGATGCCGATGAAACTGTAGATGTTGAGGGTCATGCCCATGATCCCCAGGGAGATCACGGCGCCGAAGAGCGCCAGGGGCAGTGCCAGCATGATGGTGAAGGGGTGGACGAAGCTCTCGAACTGTCCGGCGAGGACCAGGTAGATGGCGAGCACCGCCATGCCCAGGGAGAAGAGCAGGCTGCTCAGGGATTCCTCGAAGTCCTCCGACTCACCGGCGACGGCGGTGGTGAAGCCCGAGGGCAGCACCTCCTCCGCCAGCTGGCGCACCCGCGCCAGGCCTTCGCCCAGGGGAATGCCGTCGAGGTTGGAGTCGAGGATCACCGAGCGGGCACGGTTGTAGTGGTTGATCTGGCTGGGGCCGACGCCCTCGGCGACCCGCACCAGGCTGGAGAGCTTGACCAGCTGATCGTTCTCGCCGCGCACGTAGACCTCGCCGATTTGCCGCGGCGTGTTGCGGTAGTCATCCTCCAGCTGGACGATGACGTCGTAGCGCTCGTTGCCCTTTTTGTAGCGGGTGACGTCCTGGCCGCCGAAGAGCACCTGCAGGGTGCTCGCCACGTCCTCGACGCTGACCCCCAGGGAGGCGGCGCGCTGGCGGTCGATGCTCACCCGCAACTCGGGCTTGGAGAGCTCCAGGTCGGTGTCGACGCCGGTGAGGCCGGGGATCTCCCGAGCTCGCTCCACCATCGTTTGGGAGACCTCCGCCATCTGATCCAGGTCGCTGCCTTGGAGTACGAACTGCAGCGGTTTGTTGAAGCCGCCGGTGTTGAGGGACGACGGGGCGATGATGAAGGCGTCGACGCCGGGGAAGTTGCCGAGCTTGCCGCGCAGCTCTCCCATGATCTCGAACTGCCCGCGCTCTCGCTCGTCGTCCAGCTGGGTGAAGATGATGGCCTGGCTGACCTTCGCCGGTCCGCCGATGGCCAGGCCGACGGCGGAGAAGTAGCGGTCCACTCCCTCGGTCTCGGCGAAGGCCTGCTCGATCTTGCGCAGGTAACCGTCGGTGTACTCGAGGGTCGAGCCCTCGGGGGCGTTGATGATGGTGAGGAAGCCCCCGCGATCCTCCGGCGGAACGAATTCGGTCCCCAGAGAGCCCGCCACCAGCACCGTGGCGCCGAGGACCACGATGCCCACCAGCACCACCAACCAGCGGGTGCGGAGGGACCAGGCGAGGCTCCGGCGGTAGATGGAAGTGATGCCCTCAAGGAAGCTTTCGACGGCGTTGAAGAAGCGCCCGTGGCCACCGCCGACGCGGAGGAAGCGGGAGCTGAGCATGGGGGTGAGGGTGAGGGCGACGAAGGCGGAGATGACCACCGACACCGCCACCGCGACGCCGAACTCCCGGAACAGGCGGCCCACCACGCCGGAGACCAGCGCGATGGGCAGGAAGACGATGACCAAGGTCACCGAGATGGCGAGCACCGCGAAGGCGATCTCGCCGGTGCCCTTGCGCGCCGCCTCCCGAGGCGATTCGCCCTCCTCCATGTGCCGGTAGATGTTCTCCAACACCACGATGGCGTCGTCCACCACGATGCCGATGGCCAGCGTCAGGGCGAGCAAGGTCAGCGTGTTGATGGAGAAGCCGAGGACATACATGGCGGCGAAGGTGCCGACGATGGACACCGGAATGGCCGCCGCTGGAATCAGGGTGGCGGTGCCGCTGCGCAGGAAGAGGAAGATCACCACCACCACCAGCAGGAAGGCGATGAGGAGGGTTTCTTCCACCTCGGTGAGGGAGCTCTCGATGAAGGTGGCGTCGTTGACCGCCAGGTAGAGGGTGAAGCCCGGGGGAAGATCCGCACGGATGCGATCCACTTCCTCCAGCACCGCGTCCGCCACCGCCACGGTGTTGGCGTCGCTCTGCTTGATCACGCCCAAGCCCACGGTGGGTTGGCTGTTGAAGCGCGCCAGGGTGCGCTCGTCCTCGACCCCGGCCTCGGCGTAGCCGATCTCCGACAGGCGAATGGGGGAGCCGTTGCGCCACGCCACGATGAGGGTGTTGAAGGCCTCCGGCGTTGCCAGCTCACCTTCGGTCTGAATGGTGAACTCGCGGCTTCGGCTCTCCACCCGGCCGGACGGCAGCTCGACGTTGCCCTCGGCGAGGGCGCGGGAGACGTCCGCCACGGTGAGGTCGTAGGCGGCCATTCGCTGGGGGTCGAGGCGTACCCGCACCGCGAAGCGCTTTTCGCCGCCGAAGATCACCGAGCCGACGCCGGGGATGCGCTGCAGGCGCTCCTTGACCACGTTGTCGGCGACTTCGTTGATGTCGGTCATCTCGAGCTCGGGGTTGCTCAAGGAGAGCCAGATGATGGGAGAAGCCTCGGGATCGAGCTTCTCCACCGCCGGCTCGTCGACGTCCGTGGGCAGCTCGCCGCGCACGCGGCTGATCTTGTCCCGGACGTCCTGGAGGGCGACGTCGATGTCGCGGCTGAGCTCGAACTCGGCGGTGATGATGCTGGTCTGCTCACCGCTGACGGAGGTCAGGGTCTTGATGCCCTCGATGGTGTTGATCTCCTCCTCGAGGACCTCCGTGACCTCCGTCTCCACCACCTCCGGGCTGGCGCCGGGGAGAACGGTGGTGACGCTGACGATGGGGTAGTCGATATTGGGCAGCTCGCGCACCGGCAGGTTGCGGTAGCCGATCCAGCCCAGGAGCAGGATAGCGGCGGTGACCACCGTGGTGAGCACCGGCCGCCGGATGGCCAGGTTGGGTAGAAACATGGCTCAGGCCCCCTGCTCGGCGGTGCCAGTACCAGTACCAGTGCCGGAGCTGGCGGGCGCATCCGAGCTGGTGCCCGAATCGCTGCCCGTGTTGGTAGGAGCCACCGAGGCTCCGTCCTGGAGCCGCTGCTGGCCCGCCACCACCACCGTTTGGCCTTCCTCCAGCCCGCTCACCACCTGCACCCGGCCGGGCTCGCGCTCGCCGAGCTGTACGGAGCGGCGAACGGCCTTGCCGTTCTCCACGAGGAAGACGAAATTCTCGCCCTCGCGGGAGACGATGGCCGCCTCCGGCACCAGCAACGCGTCGGGGATGGTCTGGAGCACCAACTGGACGTCCGCGAATTGCCCCGCCCGCAGGGTGCCTTCGGGGTTGGGTACCTCGGCCTTGAGGGTGACGGTGCGGTTCACCGGATCCACCCGCGGGCTGACGAAGACGACGGTGCCCTCGTAGCGCTGGTCGGGCATGTTGCGCACTCGCACGGAGACCGAGCTGCCGACGTCGAGGCGGCCGATGAACTGCTCCGGCACGGTGAACTCCACCTTCAGCGGATCCGCGTCCACCAGGGTGAAGAGGGTGGTGTTGCCCATGTCCACGAAGTCGCCGAGATAGACCTCCTTGGTGTCCACCCGACCGCTGAAGGGGGCGCGGATGACCGTCTTGTCCTGCCGCCGCTGGGCGACGTTGAAGTTGGCCTGAGCCTCCTCGGCGCGGGCCTGGGCGGCCTCGGTGCTGCTCTCGATGTCGTCGAAGGTTTGTTGGGAGATAGCGCCGGTGTCCAGCAGCCCGCGGTTGCGCTCGAGCTGCAGCTCGAGGTTCGAGGACTCGGTGCGGGCACGGCTCAGCGCTGCCGCCGCGGCCTCCGACTGGGCACGGATCTCGGAATCCTCCAACTGCACCAGAACCTGCCCCTTGCGGACCTCCTGGCCCTCGGTGACGGCGATGCGGCTGACCACGCCGGAGGTTTCCGGGCGGATGTCGACGATGGAGTCGGCCTCCAGGGTGCCGACGGCGTCGAGGCGCACCAGCAAGGTGTCCACCTCGGTGGAGCCGACCTCCACGGGGACGGTGCGGGGGCCTTGTTGCTGGCCCGCGGGGGTGGCTTCACCGGAGCCGCAGGCGCCGGCGAGCAACAGCAGCAGCGCCAGACCGGACAAGGTCAAGCCTTGCAGGGCCAGCCGACGCGCGGAATGAGCGATATGAGAAGCCTGAGGCATGGGGATTCTCCTGAGAAGTTGGGCCTGAGAAAACAAAATCGGTCCGTGGTTACGGGAAGGCTGAAGTCTTTGGGTGCCGGAAGGTCCCCGGCGCGTTTCGAAACGTCATGGTGAGGGCTGATTCGAGCTCGGCGCCGCTAGCTCGCCGAGGGAATCTCGAGGCTCAAAGGCCTAAAAGCCCAGCTTGCGCAGATGTTCCACTGACCGCTGTAGGAAGCTCATGAACTGCTTCCCCTCGGTCTCGTCGAAGGCGCCCAAGATCTGCCGGTTGATCTCGATGGCTTCCTGCGCCGCTTCGCACACCATCCGTTTGCCGCCGTCGGTGAGCTCGAGGCTGGTCCGCCGCCGGTCCACCGGGTGAGTGCCCCGGCGGAGCAGGTCTTTCTGTTCCAACCGGTCCAGGAAGCGGGTCACCGCCGAGCTATTCATCTCCAGCTCCTGGGCGATGCTCGCCGGTGTCTGATCTCCTCGCCCGGTGGTCTTGAGCACCGCCCATTCCTGGGGCGTCAGGTGCAGCGGCGCCAGCCGGCGCTGGAAGTCCCGCTCCATGGTGCGATACAGCCGGTGGAGCCAATACCCCGGGCTTTCCTCCAGGCGATAGCCGCCGGGAGCTTCCGGATCCAGCTCCTGCACCGGTGTGAGTTCGTTGGGGGTGTCGTTCATGGTCTATGTCATGGGCCTCGCGCCGATTTTCGGCGGAGGGTGAGTTCGTTCTACGGAAGACTCGGTCATATGTTTGACCTCATCTATGTTTGACATAGTCAACTATCTGGTTGGGGTTGTCAAGGGGGTGTCCGGTAAAGAACAAAGGCCTCCTGCTCCGAAGAGAGGAGGCCTGGTCGATCGGCTGACTATGAGGGGCCGGCTATGACGGACTGGCTTCGTCCGGAGCAGCTGGCGTCAGATGTACGATTCCTGGCCGATCAGCAGCCGAAGGAGCACTGGAAGTACTGCGTCTGGCACGGGTTGGGGAAGTTGTCGCAGATTCCCGGAGTCGCTGCGCAGCATGCATCGCGCTGCTGGAAGCATTGCTCGATGCATTCCTCGGTGGATCCCAGAAGCACTACGTCACCGACGGGGTTCGTGAAATTCGGAGCCACGGCCGAGGCCTGAGTTGACCCTTCGAGGCAGGAGCTGCTCTCAACGAGCTGCGCCTCCGGCAGGTCGACCAGCTGGGGTGCTTCGGCGGCGGACAGGCCCGCAGCGCAGAGGAGCGCGAGACCGGTGATCCAGAGAGCGCGGTGGAACGTCTTCATGAGGTCCTCCTTACAGGAATTGGATAATGCAGCAATATAATAGCATCTAAGGATTTGCCGAGATTCTGATTCCCGGGGCTGCTGCCCAGTAGAGCCCGCTGCTCAGCGACTGAGGTTGATGGAGCTCAAACAGCCGTCGTTGGTCACGAACTCCGCTGCCTGGCGGTCCCGATACAGCCATTCGAGCACCGGCAGATCCGCCAGCTGGGCGCCGCAGCCGCGGATGCTGACGTTGCGGTTCTGGTAGAAGAGCTGCAGGCTGCGAATCTCGCCGTCGGCGGCGATGCTCACCCCCGTGAGGCCGGCGAAATAGGACTGCTGGCCGCTGGAAGAGTCCTGCCCGGTCGCCGTGGTCGTGGCGGGCCGGACCGGCACTTGTGGGGCTTGATCTGGGTGTTGACGCGTGGCTTCACCGGTTGGGTCTGAGCCACCAGCATCCCCGCGGCGCCCAGGGCGACGGCGGCGACGAAAAGTCTTGATGTTATAATTTCGAAGACTTCAAAAATTTAACGGGTCAACGAGCTCAGTAACCCCCACCCAGGGCACCCCGGCTTGCTGTGCTCCGCAAGGAGGTCAGCATGTTGATCGTCATTACCCGAGACCAGAACATCATGGATTGGGCCAACTCGTCGGAGTCGAAATCCGCCGCGTGGGCACCGGTCAAGCAACTCTCGGCGGGCACCCAATCCGAGGCCAACTCACAGCTTCAGCGCTATCTGAGCTTGGTCAAGTCCAGCGAGCCGTTGTGTATCACCGGACACGGGAACGATGAGGAAGTCGGGGACGAAGGCTCCAACCCTGCGGATTGGACCTGGACCCACGACGAGCTCGCCCAGCAGTTGGGAGCGGGCCTGGTTGGCGGCTACAAGGGGCCGATTCTGATGGAAGTTTGTGCCGAGTCGGTCACCGACTTTGCCGCCCACCTGGTCCTCTCGCTTCAAAACCGCCGGGTGCTCAACGGAGTGTGGGTCTACGGCTACAACAAGAGCGTGTCCGTGACCCACCCCTTCCCGGACCCGTCGAAGTTGGATTCGAATGCCGAGCTCTACGGCAAGCAAGTGCTGTACTGATCGACCGGGGACGAGGTCGCTCCCCACGAGGGCCTCATCCCCTTGTCCACTATCTCCCCGCCACCCGCCGAATCGCCGCCGCCAGCTCGTCCGGAACCTCTTCCTGCAGGAAGTGGCCGGCGTCGGTGAGGGTGACGGGGGCGTTGGGGAAGGCTTCGCGGTGGCGGCGGAGGGCGCGGCCTAGGATGGGGTCTTTTTGGCCCCAGACCAGCTCCAGCGGGAGGTCGGCTTCGCGTAGCCAGGCTTCGGTCTTTTGCATCACCGCCAGGGTCGGGTGGTCCGGGGAGTTGGGGACCATGCGGGCGAGAGCCAGGGGG
>JAXHTF010000253.1 GCA_034211275.1 Acidobacteriota bacterium | reverse complement strand
TGGGCATCCTGGTCTACTTCGGCCTGGTCTCCCTGCTCATCACCTTCCTGGTCCCCTAGCCGCTAGCGAGCTCCTCTCAGAAGTCGATCCATGGAGCTGCACACCGCCGAGGCTCTTGTGCTGGACGTGCGGGACCTGGGGGACGCGGACCGCATCGTCACCTATCTGACCCGAGAGCTGGGCAAACGGGAGGGGGTCGCCAAAGGCTCCCGCCGTAAGCACAGCCGCTTCGCCGGCCAGCTCCAGCCTCTGGCCCGGGCTTCTATCACCTGGGTGGAAAAGCCCGGCCGCGACCTCACCCGCATCTCCAACGTCGAGCTGATCCGCGCCGCCGGCAAGCTGCAAGAAGACCTGGAGGGCATCCTCTTAGGCGCTTGCCTGGCGGAGCAGGCCGCCGAATTCGTGCAGGAGAACGAGAGCGGCGAGCTCCACTTCCGCCTCCTCGACAGCACCGTCGAAGCCCTCCTCGCCGGCGCCCCCCGCCCCCTGGCGGCGCGCTACTACGAAAGCTGGATCCTGCGCCTCGCCGGTATCTTTCCGCCGCCGGAACAATGCCCCCAATGCGGTGGACCGTTCAACGGCCGCGCCGTCCTGCCCCCCAACGGCGAAACCCTCCTGTGCTCCCAATGCGCCGGCAACGAGCCCGGCTCCCTGGTGGTCGGCGAGCAAGTCCTGGACTTCCTCACCCACAGCCTCCGCCGCCCCCTCCGCCGCCTCGCCACCGATCCCCCCACCCCCGGCGTCCTGACCAAAGTCGAAGACCTCACCACCCACATCCGGAGGGCGTTCCTGCAAGGGGAGCTGCGCAGCTTTCAGGTGTTGGAGAAGACGCGGCGGCAGTTGGGGGGGGAGTTGTGAGGGGAGGCGTCGGGAGAGGGAAGAGGCCTCGAGACCTCGTACGGCTACTTCAAAGCAGGCTTGGAGCCTCGGCTGGTGTGCCAGAGGGCTAGCACTTCCACCAGATCTTCTGATGGGTCTGCCAGGTAGTAGAGATGGTAGCGAATTCGGCTGAGTAAGAGGCGGCGGATTCCTGGGATCCGGGAATGGTGTACCGACTCACCGGCACCAGGCAGCTCAGAGATGAGATCGAAGGCTTGCTCGAGATCCTCCCGAACAGCTCCAGGTGCTTTGGGTCGGTGAGTTGACCACCATTGGTCTGCCCGGCGGATCTGGCGAGCTGCTTGAGGAGAGACTCGAATTCGGCTCGTCAAGCTCGCGAGCCTTTGAGCTCAGCGAGGAGACTTCGACCATCGACGAAATCTCCGTTGCGGATCGCCGAGAGAGCTTGAGAGAGCTCGGTCTCTTCCTGGGCAGAGGGCCGATAGCCTTCTGCCTCCGGGGCTAGAATAGTCACCGCAGTGCCCTCGGCGAGGTCTGCTGGAACTTCGACTTTTCCTGCGACAACCCGGCCAGTGAGTACTTTCATCCTGGCAGTATAGCGTTCTTGCCGACTCCGCTGCTGGTTGCTAGTGTTCTGCTTGACAATTCCCTTCCGCTCTCCCCGGTCTTTTCGCGCCGGACGGCGTTGCGCCTCCCCAGAAGAGCTCGGCTACTCCTGTGTCGCCGCGCCCTCTCGACCCCGAGAGATCCTAGGGTATTGCTGGAAGGCTTTCTTGAAACAGGAAAGGGAGAGCCCATCGTGTCGATAGAAGATTGGAAAAGTCTGGTGGAGCATTGGCTGGGGCCCGAAGAGCCCGAGGCTCCTTCCCGGCCGGGGACCGAGATCGCGGGCGCATCGCCGCAATCGCCGCCGACGAGATTCAAGCCCTGGACCGGCGGTCGCCGAGTGGATCCCGGAGCCCCCGAAGATTCCCAGCGCGAACCGGAACCGGTCTCCGGTTCGGGGTCCACAGCTAGCGTCTCAGAGCCGGTGGAGATGGTTCGAGAAGAACCCATCGACCCGGAGCGGCACGACGACGAGCGGGAAGACTTCGCCACCGCCTACGAGGCCTTCCGCAATCGCCTCACCTACGCATTCCCCAACATCCAAGCCCTCGACGCCGAGCAACTGGCCCTGGCGGCGAGCTGGATCGCGGATATGGAGCACATCGTCCTCGAAGCCAGGATCCGGGCTGAGGGCTATGCCCGCCACGGCAAGCATGAGCTCGCCAAGGAGGCTGCGGCGGCGCAGCAGGAGCTGACCCACTACAAACAAGCGTTTTTCGCCCAGAAGCGTCATCTGCAGCGAACCCAGCGCGAACAAATCGCCGCCATCAACCGCGAGCGCGACGCTCACCTGCGCCGGATGCGGGAAGAACGGCGCCGGATGCAGCGCGAAGCCGACGAAGAAATCCGCCGCCGCCGCGACGAGCAATGGCGCCGCGACCAAGAGCGCAAGAAACGCCAGCACCGGGACTTCATGCGGACCCTGCGGGGCGACCGCTTCCTGGGGTATGTGGAGGTGGATGATTGAGGTCCTTCTCCGCCTAGTCGGCAGGACCTCGGATCATCCGGAGAGGTCCGACTTGCGTCAAATCTTCGAGCCCTTGAAAGAGAATCCTGACCTGGCAGCTCTCTCTGAGGATGCCTTGGAGTGGAGTAGCTGAGCCTAGAAGACATCACCTTCTGGCTTAGTGCAGGCGTAGAGTGCCCAAAGCGAATACCCAGATACTCCAGACCCTTGCCAGGCTCGAAGAAGCCTTCGCGAGTCTGCCCATTCCTGCAGAGGGAGAGGTCGTCTACGACAACCGCCCTGAGCATCTCGAGTGCGCCCAGATCCGTAAACGCATTTCTGGCAGGCACTGGAGGGACATCACCGCAGAGGAAATAGCGAACGACAGCTCAGCCCTGTACTTCCTAACTCCGACTGCCTTCCGGTTCTACCTTCCTGCCTGGGCTAGGCTGAGTTTGGTGGCTTGGGACGATGTCGATCTTGCACCGATGGCTCTCCTGGTAGCTCTGGAGACTCCAGGGCTCGAGTCTCTGAAAGCAATCCACCGGGAGCGGATGGATGGTCTTGCCGAGAACCAGAAGGATGCGCTACGCGCTAGCCTGCAGCTTTTGCAGGAGCTGCATCCTTCGGAACTCTCAGCCCGGGAGATCCAGGCGGCAATTGATGGGATGGACCAGGATTCAGAGCTTGGACAGTGACCCTCTCAGCGCCTTTTTGGGGAGATGGCACCGAGAGCGCCTGGAGCGCTCTCTACCGAAGGCGATCCCCTCGAGAAGAATCCTCGCAGCTTCCTGGCGAGCGCCGAGGCGAGCTCGCTGAGCGAGATCTTCGTGGACGGATTCGAAGCCGGAGACGGCTCGTGCTGGACAAGCTCTGTCGGCTCCGACATCGGAGCTGGCACCGCGGATTGTTCGACCAACCCCTCGCTGGTGAGTGTCTACAGCTCCGAAGGGCTCCTCCACGCCGTCACCCACTTCACCGGTCCGACGGAGGAAGGCACTCGCTACTACTTCTACTTCGCCGGCAGGCCGGTGGCGCAGATGGATGTTCCGGTGGGCGGTGTCGCGGAGGTGAGGTGGTTGAGCGTGGATCACCTGGGCACTCCGGTGCTGGCGACGGATGCGGCGGGGATGGAGCTGTGGCAGGGCGGCTTCGAGCCGTTTGGCTCGGATTACTCGGGGGCGAGCGTGGCGGGAGTGGATCTGCGGTTTCCGGGGCAGTGGGAGGATGGGATTTGGGAGGAGGCGAGCGAGGGGGAGGGCATCGTATATAACCTCAATAGGTGGTACCAGCCTCAGGTGGGGCGCTACGGAAAGGTCGATCCACTGCTAGTTGTGCAAAGGACCGTGGTTGACCCCTTTATCTATGCTCTGAGTAACCCCACTAATCTGATCGACCCTGCTGGCCTTCAAGCCTGCAAGTGCAACGACGAATGCCCCGGGGGTGAGTGGCAGTACGAAGGATGGGGCTTTTCATTTGCAGCGGGAGGTGGCTTCTCACACTCACGGGGATCATTTAAATGTTTATCCAGCCCAATGGCAAAAGTCAAAGTGAAAGCCACCTGCTGGCTGGGAGGTCCTATACTCGGCCTCGGCATCGGCGTCGAAACAGGTACGCCCTTCGCACCTGCAGCTTGCGGCTGCTCTGAGGATGATTTGCTGGGTGACCAGAGCTCCATCGTGGGCAATGTTTTCTTCGTCACCGTCTCTGTGTCCGGTTGCGGCAAAGGGCCGCTCTCTACTGGAAAGCGAACCGTGGTAGTTGGCATCGCGAAGTCGCTAGGCGCAGGCATTGCCTATAGCACCTGCGATGTTCAGAAAAGGTAGCGAAGTACTCAATGCGAGAATCTAGTAATAAGAAACCCACCATCGAGCTTGATTCCTATAGGTGGGCAGTCAGGAGCCTCACAGCACTCGCGGGAGTCGCCTGGCCGGGGTTTCTAATCGCCGTGGTCTACGTTCAGTGGAATCTTCAGTTCCTTGAGAACGTTCTCCTCCTGCTTGGAGGCATTGGAATTCCCATCTGTCTATTCTGCCTCTTCCTTCTGTACCGCTCTCTGGAATTCGAACAGGCGTTCGAAGAAGACGACCGGAAGAGGCTACGTGCGGCAGTTTTGCTGACGGGGCCCGGTGGGGCCTTGCAGGTGGTGCTACACGCCCGGAAACTTCATCGAGCAGGCTTGGTTTGAATTCGCAGACGATCCGTTGGTGCCCCTCTCGAAACGCCGGCTCACAGCCATCACCCACAGCGGCCAGAGCCTCGACCACCCCAGATGCAGCGACTGCGACGCTAATGAGAAAGGGCTCCTGCAGTTTTTGGTGGATCGGGCTTGCAAGGGCGCTGGGAGGCGATGCACTCCGGGGATGAACCCCAAAAGTCTGGAAGAGAATTTTCGCCGGACTCTCGAACGCTATGACGCGCGTCAAGAGATCAACGAGCGCTGTTTTCGTGGCGGCGATCAGGGACACCGTACCGCGCAGGAACAAGCTCGTCGAGCGGCTTTGCGTTGCCTCGATTTCTTGACTCGTCTCCCTAGTTGGATGGTCCCCTGAGATCAATACGACTAGCGCAGAGCGGTTGTCCTACGACGACTTGAAGGTTGGGGAGGCTGTGGCAAATTTCGAAGAAGCCTTCGCGAGCCTGCCCATTCCCGCAGATGCGGAGATCGTCTACGACAACAGCCCCGAGCACCTCGAGTGCGCCGAGATCCGCCTTTGGTCCCGCCCCAGCCTTTACCCCAGCCCGCCAATTCGGTAGCGTCGGGGCTCCCTCTGGGGCCTGGAGCTCTGGGGCGGAAGCCACGAAATCTCTTGTACGAGGTCATCGACCATGCAGTCATTCCAGGATGTGATCCTGCGCCTGACCAACTTCTGGGCCGGTGAGGGGTGCGTGTTGCAGCAGCCCTACGATCTGGAGATGGGGGCGGGGACCATGCACCCCGATACGTTTTTGCGGGTCCTCGGGCCCGAGCCCTGGCGGGTGGCGTATGTCCAGCCGTCGCGGCGGCCGGCGGATGCGCGCTATGGGGACAATCCCTTCCGGCTCGGCAAGCACTACCAATTCCAGGTCATCTTGAAGCCCAACCCGGACGACATCCAGGCACTCTACGTGCGCAGCTTGGAGGCTCTGGGGTTGGACCTGACGCAGCACGATCTGCGCTTCGAGGAGGACAATTGGGAGGCGCCGACGCTGGGAGCCTGGGGCGTGGGATGGCAGGTGATGCTCGACGGCATGGAGATCACGCAGTTCACCTACTTCCAGCAGGCCGGGGGCATCGAGCTCTCGCCCATCAGCGCCGAGATCACCTACGGGCTGGAGCGCATCACCATGTTCCTGGGGCTATCGCGCAACGTCTACGACCTGGAGTGGGTGCCCGGCGGGCCGACCTACCGGCAGGTGCGGCATCAGGACGAGGCGGAGATGTCGCGCTATTACTTCGAGCTCGCCGACGTCGACTTCCTGCAGCTGCAATTCGACGGCAACGAGAAGGAGGCGCGGCGGTGTTTGGAGGCGGAAGCGGTGCTGCCGGCTTATGAATGCGCGCTCAAATGCTCCCATCTCTTCAACGTGCTGGACGCCCGCGGCGCCGTGTCGGTGACCGAGCGGGTGGCGTTGATCAAGCGGGTGCGGGATCTGGCGGTGGCCTGCGCTGAAAGCTACCTGGAGAGCCGGGAACGGCAGGGCTTCCCGCTCTTGCCGGAAGCCGCTGCGGCGGCGGGAGGTGAGGCATGAGCGCCAGCAAGCGCGGAGCGGGACAGGAGCCCAACGGTGAGCTGCTGCTGGAGGTGCGGGCGGAGGAGATTCCCACCCGCATGCTCGAGCCGGCGGTCAAGGAGCTGGCGGAGCGGCTGTTCGAGGATCTCACCACCCGGGGCTTGGGCCCCCGGCGGGTGGAGACGGGCTACACGCCGCGGCGCTTGATGCTGATCCTGGCGGGGGTGCCGGAGACCGAGCCGGACCGCGAGGAGCGCCTCATGGGGCCACCGGCGAAGGTGGCCTTCGATGGCGACGGCAATCCCACCAAGGCGCTGTTGGGCTTTGCCAAGCGAGTGGAGCTGGAGCCGGAGGAGCTGGAGCGCATCGACACCGACCGCGGTGAATACGTCTCGGCGCTGCGCTCCATCGTCGGTCGGCCGGCCCCGCAGGTGCTGGCGGAGATGGTGCCGGAGATTCTGCGCGAGCTGTCCTGGGCGAAGAATATGCACTGGGGCACCGGCACCGGGCCGTGGGTGCGGCCGGTGCACGGGGTGGTGGCTCTGTTCAATGGCGAGGTGGTGCCCTTCGAGCTCTTCGGCGTCGCCAGCGGCGACACTACCGTCGGGCACCCGGTGCTCTCGCCGGAGCCCTTTGCCGTGACCTCCGCCGAGGACTATCGGTCGAAGCTGGCGGAGCGGCAGATCGAGATCGATCCCCGGGAGCGTCGCCGGCAGCTCTACGAGACCATGAGCGACCACGCCCGGAAAGCCGGCGGCAGCCTGGTGGAGGACGACGAGCTGCTGGATCGGCTGGCGGCGGTCTGCGCCATCCCGGGAGTGGTGGCGGGGGAGCTGGAGGAGCGCTTCCTGGAATTGCCTCGGGAGGTGCTCATCGCCAGCCTCAAAGACCACCAGAGCGCCTTCACGGTGGAGGACGAGGCGGGCGAGCTGCGCCCGGCCTTCCTCACTGTCATGGACCGGCCCGACGATCCCATCGGCCGGGTGAAGGCGGGCAACGAGTGGGTGGTGGCGGCGCGGCTGGAGGACGGCGTCTTCTTCCATCGGGAGGACCGCAAGCGCACCCTCGCGGAGCGGGCGCCGGATCTGGAGCGCCTGACCTTCCACGTCAAACTGGGGAGCTACGCCGACAAGGCCCAGCGCCTCACCGAGCTCTCCCGCTGGCTGTGCGGGGAGCTGGGTTGGGAGGGCGAAGCGGAGGCCGCGGCGGAGGCGGCGGTGCTGCTCAAGGTCGATCTCGCCACCGAGATGGTGAAGGAATTCTCCTCCCTCCAGGGCGTCATGGGCGGCATCTACGCCCGGGAGCAAGGCCACGAGGAGGCGGTGTGGCAGGCGATCTACGATCAATACAAGCCCGCCTCCGCCGGCGACGAGCTGCCCCGGGGCCGGGTCGGACAGGTCACCGCTCTGGCGGACCGCATGGACACCCTGGTGGGGATCCTGGGCATCGGTCTCAAGGTTTCCGGCAGCAAGGATCCCTTCGGTCTGCGCCGCGCCGCTCAGGGCGTGGTGCGGCTGCTGCTGGAGGGAGATCTGAGGGTTTCGCCCCTGGCCATCGCCGAGCGCGCCCGCCAGCTCTACGGCGAGCGGCTGAAGCTCGATGCCGCGACCCTGCGGGAGACGCTGCGCGATTTCCTACTGGATCGGGTGCGCCATCTGCTGGGCCGCCAGGGGCTGGCCTACGACGAGATCGAGGCCGGTCTGGCGGCGGGTTCGGAGAATCTGCCGGACCTTCAGCGCCGGGTGCACGCGGTGCACGGCCTGCGGGAGCAGCCGGGCTTCCTGTCGGTGGCCTTGTCCGCCAAACGCATCGCCAACATCCTCAAGGACCAGCCGCCCCGGGAGCTCGATGCCAGTCGTCTGGAGGACGCGGCGGAGCAGGACCTCCACCGCGCCGCCGAGGCGCTGCAGAAGGACGTCGAGCAGGCGGTGGCGGCGGGAGACTACGAAGCGGCCCTGGAACGGGTGGGGGAGCTGGCGGATACCCTCGACCGCTTCTTCGACGAGGTCATGGTGATGGCGGAGGACGAGACCCTGCGCAACAACCGGGTCGCCCTGCTGCAGAGCATCGACGGGGTGATCTCGCCCATCGCCCACCTCACCGAGCTGGTGGTGGACAAGGCGGAGCACCGTGGCCGCGCCGAAGCCTGATTCAGAAGCCCCGGAGCCGGACAACAAACGCCGGCTGGCGGAGTTCTGGGACGGTAGCCGGGAGTACTACCAGATGGCGGCGGCGGCCAATCCGGAGGCGACGCCGGAACGGCGGGTGCTGCTGGGGTATCTGGCGGGCGGGGAGCAGATTCTGGATCTGGGCAGCGGTTCCTGTGAGAACGCCCTCTGGCTGCCGGCGGAATGTCGCTACATCGGCTTTGACGTTTCCACCACCGGGCTGGTGATGGCAGCGGAGCAGGGCCGTCCCGGCAGCCGGGTGCGGGGGGACGGGGAGAACCTGCCGGTAGCGGATGCCAGCCTCGACGCGGTGCTCTCCACCTACGCGCTGGAACATTTTCACGACCCCGGCAAGACCCTCTATGAAGCGGCCCGGGTGTTGCGCCCCGGCGGCCTGCTGCTGTTGGTGGGCTCGGCCTGGGATTTGCCCTACGAAATGCCCCCCAGCCTTCATCCCCGGCGCCGGCTGGAGGTAGCCCTGCGGCGTCTGGGACGGCAGCTCCTCTCCTTCCTCGACCGCCGT
>JAXHTF010000252.1 GCA_034211275.1 Acidobacteriota bacterium | reverse complement strand
AAGCCGATGGGATCAGCCCGGTGTGGGAGTGGACCTACGACGCGCTGAACATGCAGCAGCGCTACAAGCGGACCTTCCCCGACGGCACTTTCCAGGAGTACATCTACCTCTACGGCCCCGGGGACCTGCGGCTGATGGAGTTCGACGGGCAGACCGGGGTCCGGAAGATGACCTACCGCAACCTCGACGGCTCGCTCCTGCGCGAGTACGAGGTCCTGGGCTTCGGGCTCTACCAGCCGGGCAACCCGGGCGAAGTCTGGACCCACAAGAAGGACTTCCTCCACGGCCCCCTAGGCCTGATCGCCACCCGCACCCACGGCGGCGGCGCCCGCTTCTTCTTTTCTGACCACCTGGGCAGCCCGAGAGTCCTGACCAACGGCCTCGGCAGCCTCACCGGCAAGCACCACTACTACCCCTACGGCACGGAGTACTCCCCGGGCCAGGACGACGAGCAGCAATACAAATACACTGGCCACCAGCGGGACACCCACGGGCTGTCGGACTACATGCGGGGGCGGACGTGTGCCTTCCCGCTTCAGCGGTTTATGAGCGTGGATCCCGGGCGGGATGGGTGGAATCTGTATGCGTATACTGGAGGCAATCCCGTTCGCTTCGTCGATCCTACGGGGCAAGCTCGGACCGGCGCGCAGATCGCAGCTTCGGCGGATGCACGCATCGGCCAATACAAGTCGTTCGCGGTAGCAAGGTATACAGACGGAAGCCCTACCGGGGTGGCTCTCGCCACACTTGCAGGTACAGGGGCAGACTTTCTCAAGCTGGGAACGGATGTCCTTCGGCTGGGCGAAGGCCTCGGGGAGGCAGTCGGTAATGATGAGCTGAGCGGAATCGAAAAGGCCGCTGCCGTAGCTCAGGACCTCGGTCGCGCTTCGACGATTGTTGCTGGTGTCGGATCCGCTGGCGGGAAGGTGGTCAAGGGGTTTTCTGGCTTAGCGGCAAGCGGAAAATCTAGGGCAGGCAACATAAAGGTTCTAACGCGCCATCAATTGAAGAAGCACGGCATTGACGCCGAGGGAATCAAGCTTGAGCTGGTGGGTGAAAAGGCAGCCCGGACTTTTAACATCGGCATTGACGACGGTGGAATGGTGGTTCTGGTACCAGTCAAGAAAGGGGCGACAGGACCGGTTTCCACCGGAATCCCCTTCGCGGCTTTAACAGAGGGAGCGACACGATGACGGACTCAAGGCCGCTTATAACCACAGCCTTTTCCTTGGACGGAGAAGACCTGGACCCATCGGTGTGCACTCGAGAGATCGGACTAGAGCCGACCCATGCAGGGAGAAAGGGCGAGAAGCTGCGCAGCACTAGCCACGTTGCCTTGCTAACCGGTGTCTGGACCATCTCGGTCAAGCAGCGGAGCCTCGATACTAGCGAGGGCCTCGAAGAACTGCTCGATATTCTCTGGCCCCATCGTTTTGCCCTGCGGCAATTTCTCAGAAAGACCCTCTGGGAGGCTGCCTTCTCCACTAGCATGACTATCCGAGAAGAGCGACCCTTATATCACCTAAGCGCTGGGGTGATTCATAGAATATCTTTCTTTAGAGTTTCCTATGGCATGGATATTATCGATCTTTCTGATTGAATCTGTGCCGCCGGAGGTCGATCGCTAGGCCGGTTGAGTGGGTCTCCAACGTGAAGGAGTTCGACAGGCTCGGAAGGATCTGGTCTGATAGAGGATCATGAGACTAGTCATTTACTTCGTCGATCTAGAGGATGCGCTGGGTTCAGCGTTTCAGACGCTGAAGCGATGGTTCATACTCTCGTAGTTATCGAGGAGCCTATGACCAAAATCTAAGCGAGTTGATCCCACGGCTACTGGATCAGGAAGGGCTAGTAGCTACGGAGACGATCTCCGCCAGAGAATCATAGAGGTTTGGCAAGGAGCGATTCGCTGAGGTAGGACATTCTCTCGAACTCCAAGAATGGGAACTGCTCCTTGCACCGGTCGCCTCTCCATTGTGGAGAGGTTGTGCAACCAGTAACATTATCTACACTCTAGTTTTTCCGTGTGCCTCATCGCCACCCGCACCCACGGCGGCGGCGCCCGCTTCTTCTTCGCCGATCACCTGGGGAGCCCGAGAATCTTGACCAACGACCTAGGCACCCTCACCGGAAAGCACCACTACTACCCCTACGGCACCGAGTACGCCCCCGGCCAGGACGAATCACTTCAGAACATTCACCCAGGTGCACTAGTGACAACCTCAGAGAACACCCGACAGTGGCAACATTTATCTCGCTTCATTCAACTCTCCGACATCCAAAATGAAGCGGAGACCCAAACCCCCACAGCTCTATTCGGGAATCCGCCCCCAGGAACAATAGTTCGACGTTTGCGGGGTGGGAAGATGCGGAGCCTTCAGGGGTTGATGGACGAATTCGGAGCTGCATTGCAGTTCTTTGAGGGGTTTGGCGAGAACTGGCATGCTCTCAAGGAGTGCCTTTCCTATCTGGACGAGTGGCTTCCTGCAGATCAGTACATCCTCCTGATCCCAAGCAGCCATCAAGTACTCATCGACGACCCGTCGCAGCTGAAATGGCTCCTCAAAACGCTTCATGAAGTTGGCCAGTGGTGGCTAGAACCAATCACGGACAATGAACCGTTTAACCGCCCTTCCAAAGGATTTAAGGCAATTTTCGCCACCATGCCCGAGCTTTTTGATACTACGCTCCGCCGCTTTGAATCCGCCTATCGGAGTTGACGACCGTTCCCCTGCAACCAATCCAGTGCGCAAGCAGCTGGATGCGGTAACTCGATCTGCTGGAATTGACAGACGCGACTTCGGTGGCTTCGTTGAGGCTGTCAAAGAAGATGAGGGCCGGCGCGGCCACGATAACTTCACTGACCAGGAACTAGAGGAGCTTGCTGAAATCTACAAGGAGCTTGAGGGTGGCACTCACTAAGGAGGTCGTCGTGGGTGAAAATTCTGAAGAGTATTTTAAGCGATCAAGATGTTCTTTCCGATTCTTTCATCTTAGTAGGGAGCAGGCGGATCGGGTGGTAAAAGCAAACCACGAGGCGAAGATTCGGCCGAGCAGGCAGGTCTCAGGTGCTTTCGTGGTTAGTTTTCAGCTCGTCGAGGACGGAGATTACTCCTGGTTGGGCGAACTAATATCTTTATGGAGTCTGAGCCAGGAGGACTTCGGCTTCTTCCTCTCGTTGCTTACGGCCCGAGATAGCGACATAGTATCGCTTCCTGTCTTCGTTGGTGAGCTCTTTCGGCGAATGGGTGGCTGTTTCGACTTCTCGTTTACCTTTATAGAAGACTGACTCTTCAGAATCTCCTCAAGCTAGTGCGGGGCAGGATCAGCCGGCTTCTCAATACAGGGGTTTAGTCCCGCCTGGGAGTGGACCTACGACCCCTTCGACAACCTCACCGCCTACCGCCGCACAGGGGAGTCCTGGCAGTACTGGATGGTCGACGCCAAGAACCGCCAGCTGGGCAAACCCATCGACGGTGTCAACCACTTCTACGACGGCGCCGGGAACTTAGTCCGGGCGGGCTTCCAGGCCGATGGGGTCAGCCCGGCGTGGGAGTGGACCTACGACGCGCTGAACACGCAGCAGCGCTACAAGCGGACCTTCCCCGACGGCACCTTCCAGGAGTACATCTACCTCTACGGCCCCGGCGACCTCCGGCTGATGGAATTTGATGGCGCCACCGGGGTCCGCAAAATGACCTACCGCAACCTCGACGGCTCGCTCCTGCGCGAGTACGAGGTCTCTCTTCGGGCAGACAAGGCTTCGGGCTCTACCAGCCGGGCAACCCGGGAGAAGTCTGGACCCACAAGAAGGACTTCCTCCACGGCCCCCTGGGCCTGATCGCCACCCGCACTTGCACCCTCATTGGCGGCGGCGGCGCCCGCTTCTTCTTCGCTGACCACCTGGGCAGCCCCCGCGTCCTGACCAACGGCCTCGGCACCCTCACCGGCAAGCACCACTACTACCCCTACGGCACCGAATACGCCCCGGGCCAGGACGACGAGCAGGAGTACAAATTCACCGGCCACCAGCGGGACACCCACGGTCTGTCGGACTACATGCGGGGGCGGGAGGTGCGGTAGGGCTGTTGGGCTAGGTTTGTTCCGGACAACCTGCTCGCCGACCCCGGTCTTTGAGACCGAGAACAGATGGCTGGAAAAAGCCCCGACCCGCCACACCAGCGGGTCGGGGCTTTGTTGCAGGAGCTCGTGGGAGCTCACGGGAGGGTGCGGTCAGCAGGTTCCCTAGGGATTCACCCGGTCGTTGAGCTCCTCGGTGGCGAGGGAGGTGGCGACGTTGCCGGCGGCGGCGGTGCCGCTGGCTCCGCTCAGCTGGATGGTGAACCTGGGGGCGTTGCTGAAGGTTTGCAGGAAGGCGGCGTCGCCGGCGGTGACGAAGCTGGCCGTCCCGCCGCCGGAGAGAGCCTGCCCTTGGATCTGGCGCCTCACTCCGCTACGGCCGACGTTGACCATGGTGACCGAGGTCGAGCGGTTGGCGGCTCCGGTGAGGATGTTGGCTGCCACGGATCGTTCCGAGGCCAGGGCGGTGCGGGTGACCCCGCCGGCGCCGGGGGCGACGGCAAAGCTCGCGTTGGCGGCGAGGTTGAGGCTGCCGATGACTACCGAGGCCCTTTGCTGATCCAGGTTGGCCGGAACCATGGCCACGTCCATCTCGACTCCGGTGAGGGTCTCGAAGATCGCTTGCACCAGGATCGGCGTGTTTTGGATCACGATGTCCCGCATGACTTCGGTGCGGGTCATCTGCTGGGGGCCGGCGAGGGCCGGATGCTGCTCCATATCCGCCAGACCGGTGGGGTCGGTGCGGTTGATGGGGTCGTTGTTCACGTAGGTGAAGAGGTTCCAGCCGTCCCGCGCCGGGTCGGCGGAGACGAAGCGGCTGAAGGGGAAGGCGTAGGTCCGGCCCCGCATGTAGTCCGTCAGACCGTGGACATCGCGCTCGTGGCCGGTGAATTTATACGCCGGCTCGTCCGCCTGGTTGGAGCTCGGGACCCCGGCGCCGAAGGGATAGTAGTCGTGGCGGCCCAGGACGATCCCCCCGGTGCCGGTGATCACCCGGGTACTGCCCAGGTGGTCGCTGTGAATGAAGTGCAGGACACCGGTGCGGCTGCGGGTCGCCGCCAGCCCCTCCGGGCTGTGGAAGAAGTCCTTCTGGTGGGTCCAGACCTCGCCGCGGTTGGACGAGTTGACGTACGGGCCGTAACCCACAGCGCTCAACTCCCGAAGGACCTGCCCGCCGGCGTCCCGCAGGCGGATGGTCCGCTCTCCGGTATCGCCCCGGAAGGAGACGAGGCGCAGGTTGCCGGGGCCGTAGAGATAGCGATGCTCGACGAAGCTCCCGGAGCTGTCGCGGATGCGCAACAGGCTCAGCATGTTGAGAGCGCCATATTGCAGCTCATAGACCGGCTGGCCGTTGGCGTGATAGCCCACCTGAGTCATGTTGCCGGCGCCGTCGTAGAAGACGTCGTTGTTGCCCAGCAGGCGGTTCTTGCTGTTCACCGAGTAGATGAGCGGCGCCCCGCCGTCGATGGCGCGGGACCGGACATTGTCCCAGATGTCGTAGGTCATGGCCTGGCTGCGGTTGGCGCCGGCGTGTTTGACGGTGCCGGAGAGCAGCCGGCCGACCTTGTCGTAGACGTAGCTATCCGCGCCGATGGCGTAGATGGAACCGGTGTGGTCGTATTGATAGATGCCCGTGTCGAAGAAGGTGCCGGTGGAGCTGGCGAAGGACCGCCGCCGGGCTCGTTGCAACCCCCCTTGTCCTTGGTCGAAGGTTCCGACGACGCCGTTGGAATAGCGCAGCTTCGAGATCTGGAAGTTGGGGTGGAAGTCCGCCTCGGACCACAGACCGAGGGACGAAGCGGTCCGCCGGAGCGTCCCCATGTTGTAGGTGAGGGTCATGTTGTGGGTCGGCCCGGGCTGGTCGTAGGGGCTGTCGGCGCAAGGCTTGTTCCCAGTTTCGGGAGTGGTGATGCAGCCGGGGAAGGTCTGGGAGGCGGTATTGCCCAGGCGGTTGTAGGTCCAGGATTGGGAGAAGGTCGGTCCAAAGCGAGACGAGCCGGTGAGGTGGGAGTACTGGAATTGAGTTTGGCGCTGGCTCATCTGGGAGCCCCGGCCGCGATACTCATAGTTTTCCACCACCGTCCAGTCGTCCGGTGTGGTGGTGGTGAGATAGTTGTGCCGGGCGGCCCGGACCACCTTGCCCAGGGCGAAGTTGTGGCCGAGGGTGGAGCCGGAGTTGGAGGTGCCGTAGGCCCATTCCTCCATCACTCGGGAGCCATGCCGCACCTCGGTGCGGCGGCCGGCGTTGTCGTAGAGATAGCTCAGGGCGTGAGCTCCGTCGTTCTTCGTCCGGGGATTTCCCAGGGCGTCCCGGGTGTAGGTGACGTAGCCGGCGGAGGAGGAGGTCCCGACCTCCGGCAGCCGCTCGTGGCGTAGGAAGCCGCGGCTGTCGTAGCTGTAGTTGCGCACCTGGGAGGATCCGCCGTTGGGCAGCCGCCGGACGCGCTGGACCACGTTGCCGTCGGGATCGTATTCGGTGTCGGTGGCGTAGATGTCGTTGATCTCCGCGCGCATGCGGCCGATGCCGTCATAGAAGGTGTTGTGGTAGATGGTGGCGCAGCCGCTGGCACTGGTGCGGCGGCAGACGCCGGTCTTCACCCGCCGGATACCGAAATACTGGCGGGTCTCGAAGGTGTTGTCGGCGCGGGTCACCCGGCGCGGCCGACCGAAGGGGTCATAGTCGGTGTAGCGTTGCGAAAGGTTTTCATTCACCGAACCGCGGGCCTGCAGCGTCGAGCGCTTGGCCAGGCGGCCGGCGGCGTCGTAGCGCAGCACCTGGGAGGATTCCGCCGTGGTGGTGGGCCCGGTGGGGCGCCGGCGGACCTGCTCCCGGATCCGGCCGAACTCGTCGTAGACGGTTTTCTCGCGAGCCAGCACCGTCGAGCCGTCTTTGCGTAGCGTCTCGACTTCCGGATATTGGTTCGCTGCGTTGTGGTAGACGAGCTCCGTTCTCGCCACCCCCAGAGACGCTGCCGGCGTCTGAACCGTCGGGCGGCTCAGACGGTCGTAGGCCATCGTGGTCTTCTGGCCGGAGACGTTGTAGGTCGCCGACGGTAGCCCGGTGTTGCGGTCGATGTCCGCGCGGTAGGTGAAGGGGAAGGAAGCTCCACCGGTGCGGCTCGATTTGAGGGCGAGGTGTTGGTAGCCGTGGGCTGTGTCGAAGCGGCTGCCGTTGCTGGCGGAGCCGTTGACGGCGCAGAGGGTGCCGGTGCCCAGGTTGGCGGTGTCCCCTCCGGCCTGGATCTCGGTCACCGGCAGACCGAGGTTGACCCCCGCCGCCGTTCCCAGGACGAGCTTGCGGACCAGATCCTGACCGCCTCGCCCGGAGGAGGACTTCCAGCGGCGTTCACAGATCTGGCTGCCCTGGCCGTTGTATTGGTATTCGGTGATGTAGGAGGTACCCGAGTAGGACCGGGTGATCCGATCGTAAGGGTGCAGGATCCAGCGCGCCGAGGGCGCCGGCAGGTAGTTGCTGGCGGTTCCCGGCGTGATGATGCCGGTGATGGAGTTGACGGCGAGGGTCGTGCCTCCGGTGGCGGTGTAGTTGGTGGTTCGCTGCCCGGACGTGTTCACGCCGATGCCAAAATTGTCGCGGGTGGTGGTCTGGCGGTAATGCCCCGCTCCGTCCGGCTGTTGGGAAACCGACTCGGCCCAGCGGTTGGCGTCCTGGTGGAAGACCGTGCGGGTCGCGGCGAGCTGAGGATTCACCTGAAAGCACCCCGGAGAGTCGCCGGCGGGGTATTTGTTGCAGCTTCGGAAGGACATCTCGTAGCGCACGTACTCGCTGCGCTGGGCCGTGCAGCCCTTGGAGTTGCATTCGGAGGTGACCTTCGAAAGGAAGAGGGGCTTGCCGCCGTGGTCGGTGACGGAGAAGGTGCGGTTGTCGGGATCCCCATCACCCCGGCTCTTGGCCCAGGGCAGTCCATTGTCGTGGGCTCGCCAGGCGTAGATCGTGATGTTTGGAGTTTGATACTGACCGGTGCCTTCGGTGACCGCAGTGTAGTAATCCGTTTCCGTCCACTTGCCGTTCACCGCCGGTCCGGTGACGGTGGTCCGGCGATAGTCGGCGCGGGTGCAGGCGGCACCGTCGTCGACCAAATAGCCGCGGCTGGGGTAGAGGCTGCTGCTGTATCTCCACTCGGCTTCGGTGGTGCCGTTCTTGCGCTGCAGCGTTTTGCGGGTGATGCCCCAGATCCGGTAGTCGAGGTCGGGGAAGTTGGTCAATTGGGTGTACTGGCAGCGGGTCGGGAACAGCCAGGGGCCGTATTGGTACGAGACGCTGCCCTGGGCCGGCGTGTTCACCTGGGTGACCTTGCCGGTCAGGTAGGTACAGCCGCTGCCTTTGGGGACCTGGGTGTTGGTGACGAAGCTCCAATCCTGGGCGTCGGGGACCGTGATGCCGGTGAGCACGGCGGCGCGCAGGTGGTCGAAGCCCACCGGCAAGCTCTGGGTATCCACCGGGCAGCCTCGCGGCATGGTCCGCACCTGGTAGTTGAAGCCGTAGACCGCGCGGGTACCGTTGAAGGCCGCCAGATCGGCCTCTTGGAGCACCTTCCGCATATCGCCCCACTCGTCGCCGTCGGCGGTGGCGAAGGGAGCACTGCCGTCGCCGCCGCCGGTGTCGCCATTGTTGTGGCTGAAGCGGAGGTAGTGCTGGCGGCCGGTGGAGTCGCTCAAAGTCCAGGTCTCGATTCCGCCGGACAGGCTGTAGCTCACCTGGAGGAAGTTGCCGTAGGGGTCGGTCATGCGCTTGAGCCGCCAGCAATCGGTG